>CAMNII010000040.1 GCA_946540435.1 uncultured Prevotella sp. | reverse complement strand
CCTGGGCTGACATATAGCGGCCCTTTCAGGGCGTTATTTACTTCCGAAACTTCAATTCATTGACTTCGCCTGATTTCACCAGACATTTTTTCTCGTCATTAGCTGAAAGAGCAGACAGGATGGGAATTATCGGCATCCGGTGCGGAGGTTTGCCGGATTAGTCGAGGTGGCTTTCTATCTGGCTGACGATGGTTTCTGGCAGGATGGTGTTCAGGCAGGCGTAGTCGCCGCGGTGGCATTTCCGGCTGCCGTAGATGCTGCAGGGGCGGCAGGGCAGGTCAGCCTGTATGGCGTCTTCTGCTTTCTGGTTCCATCCCATGAATCCGGCGTAGGGGTGCGTGGCTCCCCAGATGCTGACGACGGGTGTGGCGACGAGGGATGCGAGGTGCATGTTGGCGCTGTCCATGGAGAGCATGACGTCGAGCTGGCTCATCAGGAGCAGTTCTTCGTGGAGTCCGCGCAGGTGGCGTGCGGCGGTGATGCATTGTGGCAGCTGTTGCTCCCACTGGGCGAAGGTGTCCATCTCTTTCGCACCGCCTCCAAAGAGGAAGATGCGCGCGTCGGGATGCCGCTCGGTGAGTGTGCTGACGACTTGCCGTGTTTTCTCTATGGGGTATATCTTCCCGTTGTGGGCCGCGAAGGGTGCGATGCCTATCCAGGGTTCTGCTTTTGCGCCGATGTGCAGTTTTGCGAGGAGGCTGTCGATGTCGTCCTGCTGCGGACGGATGAGTGTGTCGAAGTGCAGGTTGACGGGGTATCCGAGTTTTGCGAACACGTCGGCGTAGTTGAGGAACGCCGACTGCACGGGCTCGAGGTGTTTATTGTCGCGTCGTGTGAGGCGGTGCTTGTCGGCGCGGTGCTTGTTGATGTGTGCGACGTTGTAGCAGCTCATCTTGTATCGCATGCGCAGGTATTTGGTTCGCAGCACGTCGTGGCAGTCGGCGATGGCCGTGAACTTCTTGGCGATGAGTCGGCGGTAGAGTGCGTTGAGTCCTTTGACGCCTTTGTATTCTTTCTTGATGTCGGCAGCCATGAAGTGAACGTTGGGTGCGATGTTCTCGAAGAAGGAGGCGGCAAAGGGCTGGCTGAGCACGGTGATGCGCACGTGGGGATATTGTTCTGCCAGCGAGCTGACCACGGGGACGAGCATGGCTACGTCGCCCATGGCCGAGAAGCGGATGATCAATATGTGTTCTGTCTTCACAGCACTTGGTTTTCTTTTTCCTGACGCTTAGTTTTTTTTGTACAGCACGGGGTTGGTGGCGGGGTCGTTGTACATTTTCATCTGCCGGTATACTTTCATGTATTTACGTCCGGCCTGGATATCGTCGAGCAGCTGGTCGATGGCTGTCGAGAGGTCTACCTGCTGCTCTTTGAGCACGTTGAGCTTGGCGCGACACTTCTCGATATGCTCGGGCGAGGCGTCGGTGCGGTCGACCTGTTCCTGCATGTGATAGATCTTCAGTGCGAGGATGGAGAGTCGGTCGACGGCCCATGCCGGGCTCTCGGTGTTGATGCGTGCGTCGGGCAGCACGTCGACATTGCTGTACAGGTTGCGGAAGTAGGAGTCGATCTGCTCGACGAGGTCTGTGCGGTCTTGGTTTGACTTGTCGATACGCCGTTTGAGGACGAGTGCCTCTGCGGGGTCGATGTTGGGGTCGCGAATGATGTCCTCGAAGTGCCACTGTACGGTGTCGATCCAGCATTTCAGATAGAGTCTGTTCTCTATGCTGCCTTCCTCGTAGGGGTTGCTGACTGGTGTGTCGATGTTGTCGGTCACATGATAGTCGTCGATGGCTCTTTTAAAGATCCTGTTGGCTGTTTCGGTAAATGTCATAGCGATTAGGTATTTATTTTTGCAAAGATAGGTCAAAAAAAGCAATCCACCAAATTTTTCCTTATAAATTATTCCCTTGCTGCGCATTATGCCGGCGGGAGGACTCAGGTATGATGTCATGACGGAAAGTGGGCATATTGGGGCCAAAGAGTTGAATTTCAGTCACAAAACTTGCACACTTACGGGTGTAATGTGCATAAAAAGGATGATTTTTGAGAAAATATTTGCGTATTTGAATAAAAATTTGTTCCTTTGCAACCGATTTTGAAAACAGGTGCACGGTTTTTCGCGCGAGGCATATATTTCGGTATAGGTTATAGCGCGGCGGACGGTGCAAGAGAATAATTCACATTAGTATAAACATTAAAAAAGAAAACATTATGTCAGAAATTGAAAGCAAGGTTGTTGCAATCATCGTAGACAAGCTTGGTGTAGAAGAAGCTGAGGTAAAGCCCGAAGCAAGTTTCACTAACGATCTGGGTGCCGACTCTCTGGATACCGTAGAACTGATTATGGACTTCGAGAAAGCATTCGATATCGAGATTCCCGACAGCGACGCTGAAGGTATTGCCACCGTTGGTGATGCCATTGCCTATATCGAGGCTCACAAAAAATAATTTTTTTGGGTGGCAGATGTCAGCCGTCAGGTCTGCAGGAGGCAGCAGTCTCCGACAAGTCAGCAGGCCGTCGCCGAACATCTGTCACCCATCACCTTATTAATAAATATAATGGAATTAAAAAGAGTTGTAGTTACCGGACTGGGTGCCGTAACGCCATTGGGCAATGACGTCGAAGAGACGTGGAAGAACCTGTTAGCCGGAAAGAGCGGCGCTGCCCCCATCACATCTTTCGATACCACTAACTTCAAAACAAAATTTGCCTGCGAGGTGAAAGACCTCGATGTCAATGCCTACATCGACCGCAAGGAAGCGCGCAAGATTGACCGCTACACCCAACTGGCCATGATCAGTGCCATTCAGGGTGTGAAAGATGCTGGCATCGACCTTGACACTGTCGACAAGAACCGCGTGGGCGTCATCTACGGAGTAGGAATTGGCGGTATCAAGACCTTCGAAGAGGAAGTCATCTACTACGGACTGCATCAGGAAAGCGGACCAAAGTTCAGTCCGTTCTTCATCCCCAAGATGATTGCCGACATTGCCAGCGGCCATATCTCCATCCACTTCGGTTTCCACGGACCCAACTATACCACGACGAGTGCCTGTGCCTCATCGAGCAATGCCGTTGCCGACGCCTTCAACCTGATACGGTTGGGCAAGGCCGACATCATCGTCAGCGGCGGTGCCGAGGCTGCCATCACGCCCTGCGGCGTAGGCGGCTTCAATGCCATGCACGCACTCTCCACACGTAACGACGAGCCTGAGAAGGCCAGCCGCCCGTTCAGCGCCTCGCGCGACGGATTCATCATGTCTGAGGGAGCCGGTTGCCTCATCCTGGAGGAACTGGAGCATGCCAAAGCACGCGGAGCAAAGATCTACGCCGAGATGGTGGGCGAAGGCATGAGTGCCGATGCCTATCACATCACGGCCAGCCATCCCGAAGGCCTGGGAGCCAAGCTCGTCATGGAGAATGCACTGAGCGACGCCCACCTGAAGCCCGAAGACATCGACTACATCAACGTGCACGGGACATCAACGCCCGTCGGCGACATCTCCGAGGCCAAAGCCATCAAGGACGTGTTCGGCGAGGCTGCCTACAAGTTGAACATCTCGTCGACAAAGTCGATGACCGGCCACATGCTCGGCGCTGCCGGAGCCGTAGAAGCCATGGTCGCCGTGCTCAGCGTGAAGAACGACATCGTTCCACCCACCATCAACCACGAAGAAGGCGATGAAGACCCGGAAATCGACTACCGGCTGAACTTCACCTTCAACAAAGCACAGAAGCGCACCGTTCGCGCCGCCATCAGCAACACCTTCGGTTTTGGCGGTCACAACGCCTGCGTCATCTTCAAGAAATATGCAGAGTAATATCATCGATAGACTGAAGCTCCCTTTCCGTAAGGACAAGGAGCTTCTTTTGTCTTTATATCGCATACTGGGCTTCTTTCCGCACAACACCGCCTACTACAAACAGGCACTCATGCACAAGAGCGTCGCACGACGCAACGAGAAGGGAAAGCCCGTGAACAACGAGCGGCTGGAATTCCTCGGCGACGCCATCCTCGACGCCATCGTCGGCGACATCGTCTTCAAACACTTCCCCGGCAAGCGCGAAGGGTTCCTCACCAACACACGCTCGAAACTCGTGCAGCGCGAGACCCTCGGCAAACTGGCCAAGGAGATGGGTCTCGACAAGCTCATCGTCTCCAGCGGACGCGGCTCTGCCCACAACAGCTACATGGGCGGCAACGCCTTCGAAGCACTCGTCGGCGCCATCTACCTCGACCGCGGCTACGATGCCTGCATGCGCTTCATGAACAAGCGCATCCTCGCACAGATGATCAACATCGACAAGGTGGCCTACAAAGAGGTGAACTTCAAGTCGAAACTCATCGAGTGGGCACAGAAGAACCGGGTGCAGCTGGAGTTCAAGCTCATGGAACAGAGCAGCGCCAAAGACAACGCCAGCCCCATCTTCCGCTTCATGGTCGTCATCGAAGGCATAGAAGGATGCGACGGCACAGGCTATTCCAAGAAAGAAAGCCAGCAGAATGCATCCAAGGAGACACTGGAGAAACTCAAGCGCGACCCGGCCTTCCTCGACAGCATCTTCGCAGCAAAGACCGAGCGCACGAAGATGGAGGAAGAGCCCGTGCAGACAGTCCCCGACACCGAGGAGAAGGACGACTTCATCATCACCCGCCAAGATGCCGAGGCAACAGCCGACGACGACATCCTCGCAGCCGACGACGACATCCTCGCAGCCGGCGACGACATCCTCGCAGCCGGCGACGCCCCTGCGAAAGAGACCGCCGACGCCAAGGCCGATGACGCTGACGACGAGTTCGACCTGAGTGACATCAACGGACGCGAGAAGAGCCGTGAGGAAATCATCGCCGCCGCTGAAGCAGCAGCCTTCGAAGCCGCCGAGCAGGCATAGCACGCCACAAAGAGGAAACCCTATTCACCCCATAAAATGCAGAAAACAATGAAAGCACCTCTGAACAACATCCTCAAAGCACTGGTAGCACTGGCAGCCGTCATCGGTTCCGCGGCCACTGCCCACGCAGCCTCCAACCCCTATGCACAATACATCAAGGAGAGCTACGAGGGGAAAGCCGACACGCTCACCTACTGTCTGGTGAACCAGTTCCTGAACACCTCCAGAGGTACCTTCTGGGCCGTGCCCCGCACCGAGTCCAACCGTGCCACCGCATCTACGTACATCTACTGGCAGCAGGCCCACGCCATGGACGTCATCGTCTATTCCTACCAGCGCATCAAAGACACCAAGCCGACACTCGCCAGTACCTACGCACAGTATATGAGCCGCTGGTTCAACAACCACGCCAACAACTGGTACCACGACAGCAGCGACCGCACAGGGTTTCTCAACGAATACACCGACGACATGTGCTGGATATGCCTCACGATGATACATATCTACGAGGCACTGGGCGAAGATAAATACCTCAACATGGCAAAGACCATCTTCGACCAATACGTCGTGCCAAGAGGATGGACCGATGACGACGGATACTGGGGACTGCCCTGGAAATCAAACAACAACGACCGAAACGCCTGCACCAACGCTCCAGGCTGCCTCGTCGCCGTGAAACTGTACAACTACACCGGAACGGCCGAATACCTCGACATCGCCAAGGAAATCTACGACTTCTGGTCACACGTCATGGCTACCAACCTGAAAAACGACGGACGCGTGGAAGACCCGCCGCTAACCTACACCCAGGGAACCTTCGGCGAGGCATGCCGACAGCTCTACAACGTCACACAGGACAACACCTACATGAATATGGCCTGCAAAGTCATCTGGTACGCATGCAGCAGCGGACGATGCGTAGACCGAGGCCTGCTGCGCCACGAGGGCACCTCGATGGACCAGAGCATCTTCAAAGCCGTACTCATCCCATACGCCGTCAACCTCGCTCTCGACCCGGGATGCCGGGCTAACTACAGGCTTAACATCCTGCGATTCCTCCTGAAGAACGCCGACACCCTGTGGAGCAACCTCGACCTCGAAAGCTATCCGCGCACCTTCTGCAACTACTACTGGGGCGAACCCGTAGACCCCGCAGAGGTACCATCCATGGGAGCTATGACCAGCGGAGCATCACTCATGGAAAACGTCTCACGCATGGCACTCGCCCTCGGCGAATTCAGCAGCATCGAGACACTCAACGGCAAGAACACCCATCACAATACCATTTACGACATGCAAGGCCGCCGCATCATGAGCGGAACCGGCAGCACCACACTCCTGCAGCCCGGCACCTACATCATCGACGGCAGAAAAGTAATCATACAATGAGCATCACACAACTGGCAAATATCATCTTCAAGAAACGACAGAAAGAATACGAACGCTATCTGAACCAGGCCGAGACACTGCAACACAACGTGATGCAGCACCTCATCAGCCGTGCACGTGACACCGAATACGGCCGGCGCCACGACTTCGCGGCCATCAAGAGCTACGACGACTTCGCTCGGCTGCTCCCCGTCAACACCTACGAGGAACTCAAGGCCGACATCGACCGCATGCGCCATGGCGAAGCCGACATCCTGTGGCCCGGACGCGTGAAATGGTATGCAAAGTCATCAGGAACCACCAACGACAAGTCGAAATTCATTCCCGTCAGCCGAGAGGGACTCGACCATATCCACTATGCCGGCGGCGCCGACACCGTCATCACCTACCTGCGCAACAACCCGAAAAGCCGTATGCTCGACGGCAAAGGACTCGTGCTCGGAGGCAGCCACGCACCCAACTACAACGTTGCAGGAAGCCTCGTCGGCGACCTCAGCGCCATCCTCATCGAGAACATGAACCCCCTCGTGAACTTCGTGCGGGCACCAAAGAAGGAGATTGCCCTGCTGAGCGACTTCGAAGAGAAACGCGAACGCATCGCCAACGCCACACTAAAACGCAACATCACCAACCTCTCGGGAGTGCCCTCGTGGATGCTCTCTGTATTGGTGCGCGTCCTCGAACTGTCAGGGAAAGACAGCCTCGAACAGGTATGGCCAAACCTCGAAGTATTCTTCCATGGAGGCATCGCCTTCGGACCATACCGTAGCCAGTACGAACAGCTCATACGCAAGCCCGACATGCAGTATATGGAGACGTACAACGCCTCCGAAGGATTCTTCGGCATTCAGGACGACCCCGCCGACCACTCCCTGCTGCTGATGGTCGACTACGACGTGTTGTACGAATTCATCCCTCTTGACAAGATCGACGACCCCAACGCCAAAGCAGTCCCCATCGAAGGCATCGAGCTCGGCAAGAACTACGCCATGCTCATCAGCACCTCCTGCGGACTATGGCGATACATGATCGGCGACACCGTCATGTTCACCTCACGCAATCCATATAAGTTCATCATCACCGGACGGACGAAATACTTCATCAATGCCTTCGGCGAAGAACTCATCATGGATAATGCCGAGAAAGGACTCGCCTACGCCTGCCGCCAGACAGGAGCAGAAGTACTGGAGTATACGGCAGCACCCGTCTATATGGACGAGCATGCCAAGTGCCGCCACCAATGGCTCATCGAATTCAGCAAAAACCCCGTCAGCATCGAAGAGTTCGCACTCATTCTCGACAAGAAGCTGCAGGAGCTGAACAGCGACTACGAGGCCAAACGCTACCATAACGTCACCCTGCAACACCTCGAGATCGTTCCCGCACGGCGCGGGCTCTTCAACGACTGGCTCAAGTCGAAAGGAAAACTCGGCGGGCAGCACAAGATCCCGCGTCTCTCCAACAGCCGCAAGAACATCGAGGAAATGCTGGCATTGAATAATAAATGAGAAATAAGACTCAATCAGAAACACATAGGACGCCCCTCCAGGCAGTAAGGAGATGGGGGTGGGTCTTCTTGCTCCTATCGCTCGTTGCCTCCTGCGCACGCATGGGACAGCCCGACGGCGGATGGTACGACGAGACGCCGCCACGGGTCATCGGCAGCACGCCAGCCGACAGGGCAACACATATCAACCAGAGAAAAGCCTATATCAACTTCAGCGAATTCATCAAGATTGAAAACGCTACGGAGAACGTCATCGTCTCGCCCCCGCAACTCGAACAGCCGGACATCAAGGCTCAGGGACGCCGCATCGTCGTCGAGCTGAAAGACTCCCTGAAACCCAATACCACCTACACCATCGACTTCAGCGACGCCATCACCGACAACAACGAGAACAACCCGCTGGGCAACTATACCTACACCTTCTCTACCGGCGATGCCATCGACACGCTCGAAGTGTCGGGACACGTCGTGCAGGCACAAGACCTCGAACCCCTGAAAGGCATACAGGTGGGACTCTACCGCATCGACAGCGACATCATCGGCACAACCGCCACTGACACTATCGGCACAACCGCCACTGACACCATCGGCACAACCGCCACTGACACCATCGGTGACGCACCGGCCATCGGCAACGACACCCTCTTCACGACGACGCCCTTCCTGCGCGTCTCACGCACCGACAGCCGCGGACACTTCGTCATCCGAGGCGTAGCACCGGGCAACTACCGCATCTTCGCTCTCCAGGATGCCGACGGCAACTACATGAAGAGCCAACGGAGCGAGACGCTGGCCTTCACCGACGACATCATCACACCGTCGTTCAAAGACGACATCCGACAGGACACCATCTGGCGCGACTCACTGCGCATCGAACGCATCGAACGCGTAGGATACACACACTTCCTGCCCGATGACATCATCCTCAGGGCATTCACTGAGGAACAAACCGACCGATACCTGCTGAAGACAGAACGGCAGCAACCCGAGCTGCTACGCATCTACTTCAGCAACGCCGCCGACACCTTACCCACGCTGCGCGGACTCGACTTCGACACCGACGGAGCCTTCGTCATCGAGACGTCAGCCAAGAACGACACCATCAACTACTGGCTGCGCGACACGCTCCTCGTCAACCGCGACACGCTCACCGCAGCGCTCACCTACATGGCCACCGACACCGCCGGACTGCTGCAGCAGCAGACCGACACCATCACGTTCATCCCCAAGCAGTCGTATGAGCGACGGAAGAAAGAGCAGCAGAAACAAATCGACGAATGGCTGAAGGCCCAAGAGAAGAAAAAGAAGAAAGGACAGCCCTACGACAGCATCATGCCCACGCCCCACCTCGAAATGAAACTCGAGGCACCCGCCCAGCTCGATCCCGACCGCAACATCACCATCACCTTCCCCACCCCGCTCGCCACCATCGACACCAGCGCCATACACCTCTACGCGAAACACGACACGCTGTGGTATGTGTCGCGCTTCCAAGTCGACACACTCGACACCTATCTCGAGACACGCTACCAGATACGGGGCGAATGGCGACCGGAAGTGGAATACAGCCTGGAATTCGACTCGCTGGCCTTCACCGACATCTACGGACACACCACCGACAAGCGCAAGGCAGGCTTCAAGGTGCGCGGACTCGACGAATACGCCGTCATCATGCTCACACTGACCGGCTTCGAAGGGAAACCCGTCATCGCACAGCTCATCGACAACTCCGACAAGGTCGTCAAGCAGACCTTCACCGAGACGGGCGTCGCCGACTTCTACTATGTTGAGCCACACACATACTACCTCCGGATGTTTGTCGACGAAAACAGAAACGGACGATGGGACACCGGCGACTACGACCTGCGGCGACAGGCCGAGGCCGTATACTATTACCCCAAAGAAATAGAATGCCGGGCCAAATGGGACCTGCCACTGACATGGAACCCCACGGCGACACCCGTCGAACAACAGAAACCATCGGCACTCATCAAGCAGAAAAGCGAGAAACGACGAAACGTAAAAAGCCGAAACCTCGAACGAGCACGACAAAAAGGAATTCCCGTCAGTGAAATCCCAGAGAAATACTAAAACCGAAAGCCTCAGATGAACCGTATCTGCCACATACTCCTCACCACGATGATGCTCATCAGCACAGCAACGGCCGTCGCCGACGACAGCGTGCCCGAGAGCCGCATGCTGCGACCGACAGCCCCCGTGATGGCGGGACTCTCCGTACACGGCGGATACCTCATCCCTAAAGGCGACCATAACAAGCGCGTGCTCCACAGCTACGGAATGGGATACGCCGACCTGCGACTGCAGTGGAAACAGACTGCCGACAATGCCGACAACCGAAGCCTCAACTTTCCAACCCTCGAAGCAGGACTCATCTACGGCGACTACACCCATATCCACATGCAAGACCCGCAGACACCAGTGCCGTCACAAATCGGACGCGAGATAGCTGTCTACGGCGGCATCCAGTGCGACCTCTGGCAGCACGGACCATGGCGGGCAGGACTCAACCTGCAGAACGGCATCGCCTACTTCACCAAGCACTTCGACCCCAACCGCAGCCCCGACAACCACCTCGTCGGATCACCACTCTCCATCTATATCTCCTTCGGCGGATATATCGCACGGAAAATCAACAACCAGTGGGAAGTGGCTCTCGGAGCCAACTTCAAACACATCAGCAACGGAACACTCAACCGGCCCAACCTCGGAGCAAACACCATCGGACCGGAACTGCGCGTGTCAAGAGCCATCAACGGCCAACAGCCAACAGCCAACACCCAACAGCCAACGGCCAATAGCCAACAGCCAACAGCCAATAGCCAACAGCCAACGGCCAACGGCCAACCAGCCGCGGCTGGCCAACAGCACAACAGTCAGACATCCTACAAACCACTCTACCTCGAACTCTCTGCCGGCATATCAGGCAATACGCTGAGCGACCAGTTCAACACCTATCACACCAACCACAACCCGCTCTACGCATCGGCCGTCGCCATGGTGGCACCGATGTACCGCTACTGCCAGCTCATGGCCAGCGGCATCGAGATGGACTACAGCTACGCCACATACGCCGACCACATCCGTTTCTACGACGAACTGAACGGCCACCCCGGCTACCAATACTCCCGGCACGTCCTCGGCATAGGAGTGCGACACGAGTTCTTCTACCGGCAGGTGTCCCTCCACGCCGGCGTAGGCAAATACGTCTACCGCCATATAGGGCACTACGCCGCCACACGCGACGGCGGGACCTACCAGACCATCGGCCTGCGCTATAGCTTCGCAGCCACCGGCAACCGGCTGTTCGTGGGGTATAACGTCAAGGCACACAACTTTTCAAAAGCCGACTGCATGCAGATGCACGTCGGATGGAGGATATAGTATGATGAAAAAAGGAACCATGCTCGCCATTGCCTGCCTCTGCTGTCTGCTGGCCTGCAGCGGCAGGCTGGCAAAGGCACAGACCGTTTTTGTCCACACCTACGACTATGCCCAGAAGGGGGAACAGACGCTCCGCATGGACGTCTACGAGCAAGCACCCTCGGGCAACATGAAGCGGCCCGTGCTCATCTTCTCATACGGCGGCGCTTGGGAAGGCGGCAAGCGGGCTGACGGCAAGGCCATCCTCGAACACTTCGCACAGAAAGGATATATCGCCGCAGGGATTGACTACCGGCTCGGAGTAAGGGAAGCAAAGGAAAAAGGCGTAAAGATTGACTCCCTGAACTTCGCATCGGTATACGGGAAAGCCATCCGCATGGGCATGGAAGACCTCTTCGATGCCACAGCCTACATCATCAGCCATGCTGACGAATGGAATGCCGACACCAGCAGGATAGTCATCTGCGGGTCGTCGGCAGGAGCCATCAACAGCATCACGGCAGAATACCTCCTCTGCAACAGACATCCCATGGCTACCCGACGGCTGCCGGAAACATTCAACTATGCCGCCGTCATCACCTGCGCAGGAGGCATATGGCTCGAAAAGGCGCCGGCACTGCAATGGAAGCACAAGCCCTGTCCCGTCATCGCCTACCACGGAACCCGAGACGAACTGGTGCCCTACGGAAAGCACGTCATCGGCAACGCTGCCTTCACCGCCTTCGGACCCGACGCCTACCTGCAGGAAGTGAAGGACATGGGGGTCTCCACCCTGTTCCATCGCTATGAAGGCCACAGCCACGTCATCGCTGGCATCTATCTGCACGAGGGGGCCCGCAACGAGATGCTCGACTTCCTGTTCCGCACGCTATACCTGAACCAACGGCTGAACATCGACACCATGGAACAGCGGCCCGACAAAGAACCGGCCGTGAAAACCTTCGACGACACCATACAAGAGACTTTGAACAACTAAAAGAACCACAATAATTACGATGATGAAAAAGACATTGCTACTCGTCCTCCTTGCCGCCGTCACCATCGGCATGCAGGCACAAGAGAAAAAGAAAACAAGTGGTAACCCTATTGCCCAGGGATGGTATGCCGACCCCGAAGGCATCGTCTACGGGAAGACCTGCTGGGTGTTCCCCACCTATTCCGCTCCCTACAAGGAGCAGCTCCACTTCGATGCCTTCTCATCGAAGGACATGGTGAACTGGACCAAACACGAGAACGTCCTCACCTCCGCCGACGTGAAGTGGGCCCGTATGGCCATGTGGGCACCGTCGGTCATCGAAAAGGACGGCACCTACTACCTCTTCTTCGGTGCCAACGACGTGCATGAAGGCGAGATTGGCGGCATCGGCGTTGCCACAGCCTCGCGGCCCGAAGGGCCCTACAAGGATGCCCTGGGCAAACCCCTCATCGGACATATCATCAACGGCGCACAGCCCATCGACCAGTACGTCTTCCGCGATGACGACGGACAGTATTACATGTACTACGGCGGATGGGGACACTGCAACATCACACGCCTCAGCGACGACCTGCTCTCGCTCCGACCCTTCGACGACGGAGAGATGTACAAGGAAGTGACACCAAAAGGATATGTCGAAGGACCGTTCATGCTCAAACGCAACGGGAAGTACTACTTCATGTGGAGCGAAGGCGGATGGACAGGACCGGACTACCGCGTGGCCTATGCCATCAGCGACTCGCCCTTCGGACCCTTCAAGCGCATCGGCACCATCCTGCAGCAAGACCCGCAGGTAGCCACCGGAGCTGGCCACCACTCCGTCGTCAAGGCCAAAGGCAACGACGAATACTACATCGTCTACCACCGCCGCCCACTCGGCGAGACCGACGGCAACCACCGCGTCACCTGCATCGACCGACTCGTCTTCCGACCCGACGGCACCATCCAGCCGGTGAAGATCACCTTCGAGGGCGTGGGCAAGACAAAGTTCAAGCAGAAGCGATGAGTCGCCACTTAACCGTCAGCATCCATTACTGAAAGAACCGTTATCCTATGAAAAAAGCAGTCTTTCTCCGAATAGCATGTGTCGTGGCTGTCATGCTCGGCAGCCCGTGCCTGCATGCACAACCGACCGATGCACAACCGACCGACCCGCAGGCCGACCCGCAGGCCATCGTGGAAGCAGGACGGGCACGCTTCACCGTGCTCACCCCGCGGATGATACGTATTCAGTACAGTGCGCGAAAGATATTTGAAGACAGAGCCACCTTCGCCGTCATCAACAGGAAACTGCCCGTGCCTTCCTTCACCAAGGAGGAACACGACGGATACCTCGTCATCAAGACCGAGGCTCTCACGCTCACCTATAAGGTCGGCGCAAACCTGAACGCCACGACAACGGCTCATGAGAACCTGCGCATTGACTTCGACCTCAACGGACGAACCGTCACCTGGTATCCCGGACGCGACGACGCCTTCAACCTCAAAGGAACCACACGAACACTCGATGCCGACATCGGCGACACACGCCGCATAGACCTCGAGAACGGACTCCTCTCACGCGACGGATGGGCCGTCGTCGACGAGTCGCCAAGAGCCAAGCGAGGCGACGGCTCATCCACCTACGCCTTCGAAGACTCCGTCGACGGCATACCATGGGTAGCCGAGCCCGCCGACATGACGGCCACCGACTGGTACTTCCTCGGCTACGGACACGACTACAAGGCAGCCCTGCAGGACTACGTCAAGATTGCCGGACGCCAACCGCTGCCGCCACGCTACATGTTCGGATACTGGTACAGCAAATACCAGCGATACTCCCAGCAGGACTTCATCAACCTCGTCAATGAGATGAAGCAGAACGACATCCCCGTCGACGTCATGATTATGGACATGGACTGGCACCTCGACGGATGGACCGGATGGACATGGAACAAGCAACTCATCCCCAACCCCGCCGGACTCATCGCATGGATGCACCGAAACGGGCTGAAGGTAAGCCTGAACCTCCACCCCGCCGACGGAGTGGGAAGCCACGAAGACCACTTCGACGAGATACGCAGCGACATGGGACTGCCCGAGACCGCCGACAACGTGCCCTGGCAACTCGAAAACCCCACCTTCTACCGCTCCTTCTTCAAACATATCATCCGCGAACGCGAGAAAGAAGGCGTCGACTTCTGGTGGATAGACTGGCAGCAAGACCTCCTCAACCCCAACATCACCGGACTCAGCCAGACTTTCTGGCTCAACCACGTCTTCTACAACGACATGCGGCAGCAGCGACCCGACCGCCGACCCGTCATCTTCCACCGTTGGGGAGGACTCGGCAGCCACCGCTACCCCATCGGGTTCTCCGGCGACACCTTCGCCACCTTCGGGACACTCGCCTTCGAACCCTACTTCACCGCCACGGCATCCAACGTATGCTTCGGATACTGGGGACACGACCTCGGAGCTCACCTGCAAGTCGCCGACCCCGACCCGGAGCTATACCTCAGATGGCTGCAGTACGGCGTCTTCACACCCATCTTCCGCACACACGGGTCGAGTCAAGCCAATGCCGAACGCCGGATATGGAAGTACGACAACTTCCCACTCATGCTCGACGCCGTCAACCTGCGCTACCAGCTCATCCCCTATATCTACACCGCCGCACGCGAAGCCTACGACACCGGTGTCTCCATCTGCCGGCCTCTCTACTACGAATACCCCGAAGACAACCGCTCCTACCTCAACGAGAGCGAGTATTTCTTCGGACCGCAGATGCTTGTAGCACCCGTCTGCACCGCTGCCGACGACGGCGAGAAGGCCGCACGCCACATCTGGCTGCCGGAAGGCCGCTGGTACGACGTCACCCGTAACCGACTCGTCCAGGGCGACAGCGAATACACCGACTACTTCGCACAGAACGAAACACCCTGGTTCGTCAGGGCAGGAGCCGTCATACCCTGCAACCCCCATATCGACAACCTCAAGACGCCCGCCGAGACCACCATCCTCAAGGTCTTCCCAGGCGACAACGGCACAGGAACACTCTACGAGGACGACGGCGACAGCGAGAGCTACCAGGACGGCGCCTTCGCCACGACCACATTCTCCCACCGGCAACTCGCCGACCGCACATGCCTGTACATCAACGCCCGAACGGGAACATACGCCGGCATGGCCGACCGACGCTCCTGGCAGGTGCAGTTCCTCCTCGCACCCCAACCCCGTGAGGTCCTCGTCAACGGCACGCCCGCCGGCAACTATACCTACGACCAGGAAAGCCACACCCTCACCGTCGACATCAGCGACGTCTCTGCCGACGTGCAGACCGTCGTCGAGTATACCCACGACCTCACCGGCATTCAACAGCCTGCGGCCGACGGGCAGGCTTCACCCTCCTCATCCGCCTGCGACCTCCAGGGACGCAAGGTGCCGACGGCACCCGCTCCCGTCAACCGGCAACCCGTCATCATCAACCGTAAGAAAGTCCTATGGAAAGAATAAACCGACTCATCGCCCTCATCGCCGTCACCCTCCTGACAGCTACCGGCCTGCCGTGGCAGACCGGCAACGCACAGACCATCGAGAACCTATGGATAACAGGCTCTGCCGTGCCCGGAGGAACGCAACAGCTCACACCCTTCCCCGGCAACCAGTTCAAATTCGCCGGCGAACTGCTGCCTGGCGAGGTAAAGGTCATCACCACGCCCGAGCCCAACGAGCAGACGCAGTACCTCGCACCCAGATACTATAAGGCGTACATCGTCAACAACGGACTCGCCTACCAACTCTCACGCGACGCCGCGCAACCCGGATGGATCGTCACCTTCCGGGAGACGCGCTACCGCTTCACCGTCAACACCGACACACGACGGCTCACCGGCGAACTCTTCCAGCCATGGGACGAGCTGTTCCTCGTCGGCGGATGCGTGGCGTGCGGATGGAACGCCTATGTCATGCTGCCCTTCCGGCGCGACAACAGCGAGCTGTGCCTGTGGACATGGACCGGACCCTTGCGCGAGGACACCGGCAACGTAGAGCCGCGACGCTTCAAGATCATGGGACAGAACGCATGGGACCCCAAGCAGCTGCACCCCTACTCGCAAGACGAGTCGCCACTCACCACCTCACAGCTCCGCACCGGCGGCGACGACAACAAGTGGCAGCTGCCGCGCGACGGCATCTACAGACTCACCGTCGACGTCTTCCGAGAGACCTTCCATGCCGAATACCTCGGCAGCAGCCAGGACGACCATACCGCCGTCAACACACCGCACGCCGCCGACAGCCAGCCTGCCGTGGCAGGCCAGCCGTGGCAGGCCAGCCCCCCACCGGCCGTCCCCCTCTACGACCTGCAGGGCCGCCCCGTCACGACAACCGCCGGCAGTCGACGCGACAGCGCACCCGACGGCATCTACATCCATAACGGGAAAAAAGTAATTATCGGCAAAAGCAGGTAACCGGCACGCGCAACAGCAAACACCCCTCCCCATAGTCCCTCCCCCTTCCCCTCCACGGGAAGCGCGGAGGGATTTTTCATTTATGACAGGAGAAAGAAGCGGTACCCTTGGCCTGCCACTTTCATGACATAACCCGACATAGGACAAGGAAATCTTACAAACAAGAACTTTTTTTATTGCTGTCCGGTAAACTTTTCTTTTATCTTTGATATTCCCTGTATAT
>CAMNII010000039.1 GCA_946540435.1 uncultured Prevotella sp. | reverse complement strand
TGGTTGCCCCCAATTATCTTGTTTTTATTTTGAAATGTTAAAATGCACTTTTTCGTAGTGCCATGATTGCGTATCGCGTATCGCGTATCATGCGTAACATACGGATTTTGCATTTCAGGTTTTTATTTTGTATTCCAATTTTTTATATTATATATATAATATAAACTTAGAATTACACTTCTTTTCATGCCCTTTTCATTTTTCCCAATGTTACGCATGATACGCGATACGCATGATACGCGATACGCATGATACGTAATTATTTTACTGTGTTTTATAAAACTATTCAAGTATCGTAAGTAAATAGCTACCCTTTCTGAACGTTATTTACTTACGAAACTTCAATTCCATTATTCGTTGAATTAGTGATGCTTATGGCTTCTTCCTCAGCACCACTGCCGATCGGGCGGGGATATACAGTTTCAGCCATTCTTTTTTGTCGGCAGCATAGAGCGTGTCGTAGTTGGTAAAATGGGTGATGCTGTCGTCGGTCAGTCCGAAGCCACCGAAGGCAGGATTGTCAGTATTCAGCACGACATCATACGCTCCGGCAGGCACGAGGAATCCATAGTCGGCAAACGACCTTGCCGGTGAGAAGTTGAAGACGAATACGAGATCTCCCCTCATATAGGCCAGCACTTGGTCACCGTCGTTGTGCCATATTTCCTGAACGGGTGTCTCGTTGAACGCTTCCTCGCTTTTAATTGTTTCGAGCATGGCGCGGTCAAAGTCACCGAGATAGTGGTAGAGGAGATCTTTGTCATCGACAAGGCTCCATTGCCTACGGGCGTATTTATAGCTCCACCCGTTTCCTTCTCTTGGGAAATCTATCCATTCCGGATGTCCGAACTCATTACCCATGAAGTTGAGATAGCCACCGTTGATGGTTGATGCGGTAACGAGTCGTATCATCTTGTGAAGTGCTATGCCTCGGTTGACGTTATCGTTTTCATATCCTTTCTTGAAGTGCCAGTACATATCGGCATCGATAAGCCGGAAGATGATGGTCTTGTCACCGACAAGAGCCTGATCGTGGCTTTCGCAATACGAAACGGTCTTTTCGTCGGCCCTTCTGTTTTTCACTTCCCAGAAGATGCTGCTTGGCTTCCAGTCTTCGTCTTTCTGCTCTTTGATGGTCTTTATCCAGTAGTCTGGGATGTTCATGGCCATGCGGTAGTCGAATCCATATCCGCCATCTTCTATTTTTGCTGCGAGTCCCGGCATGCCGCTCACTTCTTCAGCGATGGTGATGGCGTTGGCATTTACCTCGTGGATGAGTTTGTTGGCCAGTGTGAGGTAACAGATTGCGTTGTCGTCCTCGTGTCCGTTAAAATAGTCGCCGTATCCACCGAATGCTTCACCAAGTCCGTGGCTATAGTAAAGCATGGAGGTGACGCCGTCGAAACGGAAGCCGTCGAAATGGAACTCTTCGAGCCAATATTTGCAGTTGGAGAGCAGGAAATGGATGACCTGGTCTTTACCGTAGTCGAAGCATAGCGAGTCCCATGCGGGATGCTCATGCCTTTCTCCGGGATAGAAGTACTGGTTGGGGTCTCCGCAGAGGTTTCCAAGTCCTTCGAGTTCGTTTTTGACGGCATGTGAGTGTACGATATCCATGATGACGGCGATTCCCTGGCTGTGTGCCTCGTCAATGAGCTGTTTGAGTTGCTCGGGTGTTCCGAAGCGCGACGAGGGGGCAAAGAACGACGACACATGGTATCCGAATGAGCCATAGTAGGGATGCTCCTGAATGGCCATGATCTGTATGCAGTTGTATCCGTCGGCAACGACACGCGGCAGGATGTTTTCGCGGAACTCGTCATAAGTTCCTACTCGTTCGGCATCCTGTGCCATTCCGATATGGCATTCATAGATAAGTAGCGGTGTGGTATTCGGCCGGAAGGTTGTGTTCTTCCATTGATAGGGCTCCGGGTTCCACACTTGAGCGGTGAAGATTTTCGTTGTTTCGTCCTGCACCACTCTGTTGATCCATGCTGGTATACGCTCGCCCTGTCCTCCCTGCCACTTCACGTGCATCTTGAAGAACTGCCCATGCTGCAGTGCTTCATGAGGGAGTTTCAGCTCCCAGTTGTCGGTGCCGGCTATACGCTTTACGCGGTAAGCGTCGGTTTCTTTCCAGTCATTAAAGTCGCCAACGAGAAAGATGTCGGTGGCATTTGGTGCCCATTCGCGGAACACCCATCCGTCATTTGTCTTATGAAGTCCGTAGTATTCGTGTCCGTTAGCGAACTGGCTCAGCGTCATCCGGCCTTTGGCGGTGAGCTGTTGGAGTTTCCACATGGCGTGGTCGTGTCGTCCTTGTATAGCTTGTTCGTATGGTTCAAGCCATCCGTCATGCTCTACGATTCCGATGTGCTTACTTGTCTTCATGTCTTATGCCTTTTGTATAGTTACCTTTTTTTACTATTTGCCCGTTACGGTCTTTCTCTACGAAGGGTCCGTCGCGTCGGTCGTCGACATACGATCCCTCAAATCTCAGTCCGTCTTTGTCTTCTTCTATGGCAGGGCCGTTGCGTCGTCCTTCCACGTATATTCCTTTGAAGCGGCTATGGTCAGCGAAGTGGATGATGACTTCTCCGTCGACGAGTCCTGCCTTGAATGTACCTTCAAAGCGGTCGCCGTTCTTTTTGACGAGACGTCCTATCCCGTCTTCCAGGTCGTCTTTCCACTGCCCGGTATATGTATCGCCGTTACTCCATGAATAGGTTCCTGTCCCTGACTTTTCTCCGTTGAGGAACCGTCCTGTGTACCTGTCGCCGTTGGCGTACTTCAGTATGCCATCTCCGGTACGTTGCCCGTCAGCATATTGTCCTTCGTAGACATCGCCATTGGCAAATTTGTAGATTCCCCTTCCGTTTTGCAGGTCATTGCGCCAGTCGCCGGTGTATTGGTCGCCATTGGCATAGGTATATGTCCCCCTACCCTGTCTGAGGTCGTTACGCCAATCTCCGTCGTATTTCGTGCCGTCGGCCCAGTCAAAGACGCCACGGCCGTTTTTCTTGTCGTCTTTCCATTGTCCTTCATAATAGGCACCGCTGCTGAAGATATATTTTCCGCGGCCTTCACGCTTGTCTTTGGACCACTCGCCGGAATAGCTGTCGCCATTGAAATAGTGCATGGAGCCACGTCCGTGCCGCTGCCCGGTATACCATGTTCCGTCATAGCGGTTGTTGTTGGCATAGTACATCGTACCTTTACCATGCTGCTGGTCGTGCATCCAGTCGCCTTCGTACCGTTGGCCGTCATTCGTCAGGAACACGCCCTGTCCCTGCCGGCGCCCTTTGGCGTAATTGCCTTCGTATGAATCGCCGTTAGGGTAAGAGGTGATACCTTTCCCATGGGGCTTCCCTGCTTGGATTTCGCCTTTATACAGCCCGCCATCACGAGTGTAGCACGAGCCCATAGTCATTTTCTGGGCGTGCATCGGGGTCATGGTGAAGAGTGTAAATATGGCGGTTATGATGATATTTCGTCTCATTGATTTTGCTTATGTTGTTTGTTGCTTATTCGCTTTATATGCTTGCAAAGTTAGTTATTTTTTTGTACAAATCATCATTTTTCCTTGAAAAGTAGGACAAATGCCATAAAAAAGGCGTAACTTTGCAACAAAAATAAACGACGAATACACTTTTCAACGATATGAAACCATTACAATTCATTGCCATCATTCCGGCTCGTTATGCATCGTCTCGTTTTCCTGGAAAGCCATTGGCGCTTCTCGGCGGGAAACCGGTTATCCAACATGTCTATGAACGGGTTAACAGTGTGGTTGACGACGTCTTCGTCGCCACCGACGACACCCGTATCAGCGAGGTTGTTGAATCCTTTGGCGGCCGGGTTGTGATGACTCGTGCCGACCACCACAGCGGTACCGACCGCATTTGCGAGGCCCTCGAGACCATCGTCGGGAATGGCCACCCCCGACCGGACATCGTCATCAATGTGCAAGGTGACGAGCCATTCATCCATCCGTCCCAGATCCGTGAGCTCCGCCATCTTTTCGACGATGAAGAAACGCAGATTGCCACGCTTGGCAAGCCGTTCGAGACGATGGAAGCGGTGGTCAATCCGAATTCGCCGAAGATTGTCGTCGACGCCCGCGGCTTTGCGCTTTATTTCTCCCGATCTGTCATTCCCTTTGTCCGAGGCAAGGAAGCGGCTGAGTGGCTGGCCAGCTATCCCTATCTGAAACACCTCGGCATCTATGCCTACCGCACCGACGTGTTGCTCGCCGTCACGCGTCTTCCACAAGCACCCATCGAGACGGCCGAGAGCCTGGAACAACTGCGCTGGCTGTATAATGGCTATCGCATCAAGGTGGGTCTGACGGATATAGAGACCGTCGGCATTGACACTCCTGACGACCTGAAACGTGCCGAAGAGATGTTGGGCAGTCATTGACCCTACGCCCTTTGCTCAGGCATAGCAGATGCTACTGGTGCTCTTCGAGGCGGCGCCGGGCGAGTTCTTCCCACCGGGTGCCCGGCTGTCCGTAGTTGGCATAGGGCCATATACTGATGCCGCCACGCGGTGTGAAGAGACCTGTCACTTCGATATACTTAGGTTGCATTAACCGGATGAGGTCTTTCATGATGATGTTCACACAGTCCTCATGGAAATCGCCGTGGTTACGAAACGAGAAAAGATACAGCTTCAGGCTTTTGCTCTCCACCATTCGTTCTGCCGGAACGTAGCTGATACGTATCTCGGCAAAGTCAGGCTGGCCTGTAATCGGGCAGAGCGATGTGAACTCCGGGCAGTTAAACCTCACCCAATAATCGTTTTCAGGATGTTTATTGACGAAAGTCTCCAACACTTCCGGGGCATAATCATCTCTGTATGTCGTCTTTTTTCCCAGTTGGGTAAGTCCTTCCTGGCTACGCTGGATATTACTCATATACTAAAGATTTTCAAAATGTTATAGCTAATATCTTCATCAAACACATCTTCCTGTTCATGGCGTTTCACCCACTTCACTACACGAATCGTCAAGGGCAAGGCCACTATCTCATAAGTAGTCTTCAAGACCACCTGCCAAAACATCAGTACCGGAAGCTCGGCAGTCGGAATAACGCCATAGAGAGCCAACGGGAAGAAGATGACAGAGTCTGCTATCTCGCCGTACACAGAGCTAAGCACCGCACGCAGCGGAAAGCGTTTTCCCATATCCCGCACCTTCATTCTACTCATCACGTATGCATTGACGAACGAGCCGACGAGGAAGGCGACGAACGAGGCTGCCGCTATTCGCGGAGCCAGCCCGAAGATGGTATGAAAGGCCTCGTCATTATGCCAATAGGAAGCACCTGGTATCCAGTCACATAGTGCTCCTATGCTTACGACGAAGAAGTTCATGGCAAATCCCAGCCATATGAGCAGTCGTGCCTTGCGGAACCCCCATACTTCGCTCACGCAGTCATTAATAATATAGGAAATGGGAAACACGAGCAAGCCACCCGTCAGCGAAATGCCAAAAACCGAAATCTGCTTGATTTCCATGAGGTTTGCCGTAATCAGGCAAACACAAAAGAGTATGCTGAAAAGCATAAACAGCACACTCACTGTTATTTTCTTGTCGTTCATATTCTTGTTTTGTTAAAGAGGGTTTAGCAAGTACCCCTGCAAATTGCGGCGCAAAGGTACAAAGAAATCATGAGACATCAAAATAAAAGCACAAAAAAACTGCAAAAAAAGACTCCTAAGTGCACATATTACGAGAAAAAGACTTAACTTTGCATGCGAAACGATGGCACCGTCCATCACCGACATCCAAACTTCAATAAATTCGACAATGAGGAAAAAGATTCTTTTGGCTGCCGCCATCATGATGAGCATCGCAGCGCAGGCACAGACAGGAGTCAAAATGCCCGAGATCCAGGACGCTACCCTGAAAGCCAAATACGAAGCATTTATGGAGCAGCTCAAAGCTCCCAACGAACAGCTTGCAGTGGAATACCAGAACTACATGGTTCTGCAAGGTGACACGTCAAGCGCAGCCGCAGCCAAACGCGCGGAAATAGAGAATCGCTTCAACAGCGTGCAGCAGCAGATGGTAGACCTCTACCGGAAGGCTATCCGTGAGAATCGCGACAACATCCTTCCCGCCTACTTCATCGCCCAGACCTTCCGCAACTACGATTACGCCGAGCTCAAAGAGCTCTGCGACTCCACAACGGCTTACTACAACCACCAGATGATGGCGCAGCCGAAGATGTATCTCGCATCGATTGAGAAGCGACAGCCCGGACGTACCTTCGCCGACCTGCAGATGAAAGACCTCGCAGGCAACGACATCACCCTGAGCCAATTTGTAGGAAAGGGCAAGTACGTGCTCGTTGACTTCTGGGCTTCATGGTGCGGGCCGTGCAGACAGGAAATGCCAAACGTTGTCAAGAGCTATGCCCAATACAAAGACAAGGGGTACGAGATTGTCGGCGTATCGTTCGACCAGAAACAGGAGCCCTGGAAGAAGGCCGTTGATGAACTCGGGATGACATGGCCACAGATGTCCGACCTGAAAGGATGGCAATGTCAGGCCAACGAGGTATATGGTGTCAACAGCATCCCGTCAAATGTGCTCATCGACCCGCAAGGCATCATCATCGCCCACGACCTTAGAGGCGAGGAACTACTGAACAGACTGGAAGAAATTTTCAAATAGCCATGCAACTGCTTATCAACATCGTCTTCATCATCCTCGGAGCCGCCGTCGTGCTCTGGGGTGCCGACAGACTCACCGGCGGTGCTGTAGCCCTCGCCGAGCGCATGCATCTTTCCCAGATGGTCATCGGCCTCACCATCGTGGCCCTCGGAACATCCATGCCAGAGTTTTTCGTCAGCCTCACCTCCGCATTAAAAGGTACCACAGACATGGCCGTTGGTAACGTCGTCGGCTCAAACATTTTCAATTCCCTGCTCATCGTAGGCTGCGCCGCCGTCGTGGCCCCAATGACGATCATGCGGTCCACCGTGACGAAAGACATCCCATTTGCCCTCTTCGCATCACTCATCCTGCTGCTGATGTGCATCAACGGCAACATTTCACGCCTCGATGCCGCAATCCTCGTCGCCGTGCTATTCCTGTTCTTCTACGTATCATTCAAAGGTGCCAAGGAAACACAGGCTGACGACAACCAACAGTCCGCCGAAGAAGAACAGCCCTCCAGCCCCATCTGGAAAGCACTCCTCTACGTGGTATTAGGACTCACCGGACTCATCATCGGCTCGAACATCTTTGTCGACCATGCCGCCGGACTCGCCAAGCAGCTCGGCATGAGCGAGGCCGTCATCGGACTCACCATCGTAGCCGGCGGCACATCCCTGCCGGAACTCGCCACCAGCATCGTCGCAGCCCGCAAAGGAAGCTCGGGAATCGCCATCGGTAATGTCCTCGGTTCAAACGTGATGAACATCCTCTTCATCCTCGGCCTCACTGGTCTCATCTCTCCCATGCAGATACAAGGCATCACCTGGACCGACTTCTCCATGCTGGGCATCTCCATGCTGCTGCTGTGGCTCTTCTCGTTCACAAGGTTCAAAATTGAGCGTTGGGAAGGCGTGCTCCTCATAGCCATCTTTATCGCCTACATGACCTCACTCATCCTGTCATAGTTCGTCGCCCCAAGTCCCGATAGGCAAAGACGCAATCGTATTCTCTTAGGGATTACGATGTATTCCCTTAGGGATTACACTGTATTCTCTTAGGGTTTACAATGTTTTCTCTTAGAGATTACACCGTATTCTCTTAGGGAATACAGCGTTTTCCGCCAAATTTGAACCCAAATCGGTCGTTAGGATTTATGCCAGATGAGTATTTGTTTCGAGCAGATTGTTCATATCGCAGACGAAGGCGTAGCGGGCTACGTCGAGGCAGCGATGTGAACAAGATGCCGAAAGAAATGCTGATAAGGCATAAATAGGCGTTTATGAAGGTGGAAATGCTAACGTGCCGTTCTAATGACCGATTTGGGTTGAAAGATGTGAACGGCTGAATTGAAAACAAGTTACTATGTCTGCACCAGCAAACACAGTAACTTGTGTATATAAAAAAGCAGTGTTCCTATAAGCCGGGTTCTGTTTCTCGTAAGAACAAGCTTACAAGACGCCTGTCATTTATCTAATCCGCCGGTCGCCCTACGGCTTTAGCGTTCTACCCTCCATCGTTGCCGAAGCATCGGGCGGGCAACCCTTGATGACGATGGTATACATGAACTTGCAGTCTCCAGACGACACAGCCCGCCGATCACCCGACGGCTGGTGAGCTCTTACCTCACCTTCTCACCCTTACCGCTATTGCGGCGGTTGTTTTCTTCTGCCGGCTCCTACTGTCACCAATAGCTTCTACTTTCAGAAGTGGAGTACCCTATACTGCCCGGACTTTCCTCTCGCCTGCTCATGGCAGGCCAGCGACAGACCGGAGCACTGCTTTTCTTTCTTTGCGGCTGCAAAGTTACTATTTTTTTTTGAATTTATTTTGTTCCGCACTCATTTTTTCGTAACTTTGCGACAATCATTGTTAATACAGCATGACTTCAAAGAGAATGACCGAACCCGATGCTCCCCTGATCGTATACAAAGCCAGTGCAGGCAGCGGAAAAACGTTCCGACTGGCTGTGGAGTATATGAAACTGCTCATCAACAATCCGCAGTGCTACAGGCAGATTCTTGCCGTGACGTTTACAAACAAGGCCACCGAGGAGATGAAAAGCCGTATACTCACCCACCTATATGGCATATGGAAACAGCTGCCTTCATCAAAACCATATATGGACTGCGTAACGAAAGATCTGAGGATTACCGAGCAGGCTGCCAGCGATAATGCCAGGCTGGCTCTCCAAAACCTGCTCCACGACTACGGGTATATGCGGATAGAGACCATCGACTCGTTCTTCCAGAGCATTCTCAGAAATCTTGCCCGCGAGCTGGAACTCAACGCCAATCTGCGACTGATGCTGAATGGCAAGGAGGCTGTGACGCAAGCCGTCGACGAGATGATCGACAACCTCGACTACAACAGCAAAGAACTGAAATGGATACTGTCCTATATCCAGGAACGTATTGACGACGAGAAAAGTTGGAACATCACCTCTGAACTGAAGAAGTTCGGAGAAAACCTTCTGAAGGATATCTATAAAGAGCATGCCGAACGGCTGAATGAAATCATCACGGCAGACAACTTCTTCAAGGAGTTCACGCAACAGCTCAGAACGCTTCGGGACGATGCCTTGCAGAACCTTAGCCACCTTGCCGACCCCATCCTGAAACAGGTTGCCGACCTCGGACTCGACGAAGGTAGCTTCATGAAAGGAAAGGCAGGACCCTACGGCTATTTCATGAAACTGGCCGAAGGAAAATATGCCGACAAAGACCTGCTGAATGCCACCGTCAAGAAGGCTGCCGACGACCCTGACATGTGGGTAAGGAAGAAAGATGCCGTTGCCGGAAATGCTGCCTACGAATTTGCCAAGTCGACACTCGTACCCGCCCTGAACCATACAGAACAACTGCGCAAGAAGTTCTATGGACAGTATAAATCGGCAGTGGTAACCCTTCAGCACCTCGACCAGCTACGCCTGCTCAAAAGCATCGAGGCCACCATGAGGGCAGACCACCTCGAGAGCAACAGTTTCCTGCTCAGCAACACGCAACAGCTCCTCCACAGCCTGATATCGGGCAGCGACACACCATTCATCTACGAGAAGATCGGCACGCATATCCGACACATCATGATTGACGAGTTTCAGGACACCAGCAGCACGCAGTGGGCAAACTTCAAAGTCCTGCTTCAGGAATGCATGAGCCATGCCGATGCTGAGAGAAACAGAGGAGCAGCGGCCAACCTGATTGTGGGCGACGTCAAACAGAGCATCTACCGATGGCGCGGCGGCGACTGGCAGGTACTCAGCAAGATGAGCAGCGAATTTCCTGCCAGCCATGTGGCCATGGAGAACTTGCGCGACAACAGACGCTCCGCTCGCCGCATTATCGAGTTCAACAATGTATTCTTCCGTCACGCTGCTCAACAGGAGTTCCTGGACATGGAAGAGATTGACAAGCGTTTGGCAACCCTCATCAAGGACGCCTATAGCGAAGTAGAGCAAAACATTGTAAACCAAGATGATAACAGCGGATACGTCACCATAGAACTTCTCGGCAAGAATGCCCATGATGAAGATATGCTCACCAGTGTACGCGAGAGCATAGAAAAGCTTCTGGAACAAGGCAACAGTCCGTCGGACATCGCCGTCCTTGTCCGTAAGAACAAGGAAATACAGAGCATTGCCGACTACCTGATGGAGACCCATCCCGAGCTACCCCTCATCTCTGACGAGGCCTTCCGGATTGATGCGTCGGTAGGCGTCGGAATGATCATCGACGCCCTGCGCCATCTGGTGCGCCCCGACGACAAAATCGCCTTGGCAAGTCTTGCCAGAGCCTATCAGCAATATATAATAAGGAACACGCACGACGACAAGGCGCTGTTCTACAAGGACGATGACATCTGCCGACTGCTGCCGGCAGAAGAATTTATCGGCCGCGAGGCGCAGCTGCTTCAGTTGCCGCTGCCCGACCTCGTGGAATGCATCATCAAGATCTTCGGCATCGACACGCTGACCAGCGAGACTGCTTATATCTGCTCCTTTATTGACACGCTCCATACTTTCATCAGCGACAACACGGCAGATGTCGCGGCATTCCTGGAAGAATGGGAGGCTCGGCTGCACGAAAAGAGCATACACGCCGACAGCGCCCAGGGCATCCGCCTCATCACTATTCATAAGAGTAAAGGATTGGAATTCCCGCATGTCATCGTGGCCTACTGCAACTGGAAGCTGGAACAGGAAGACACCTTCTGGTGCACACCAAGCGAAGAGCCCTATAGCCAGCTTCCCATCGTGCCCATTGACTTTGCTCCCAAAACGCTCAAGGGCACCGTCTATGAAGCCGACTCCAACCAGGAACACCTCAACAATGTCATTGACAACCTGAATCTTCTGTATGTAGCATTCACCAGGGCAGAAAGAAGCCTTCACATCATCGGAAACAAGAACGGCAACGGACGATCGAAAATCATCACGCAGGTGCTCGACAGCATCACCGAAGACCTTCCCGGTGCCACCCTCGAGGGCAACATGAAAAACGAAGGAGAAGCCATGACGTTCACCTATGGAGAGCCCACGCTGCAGACAGAAGAGAAAAACCAGTGCAAAGGTCCCGCACTGAATGTTTTCGAACGGGAAGAGGTGCCCGTCGAGGTGACATTCCACACCTTTGACGGACACAAGGATTTCAAGCAAAGCAACAAGAGCCTTGACTTCATCGCCACCGACGACGAGCAGCAACAACGCCAATACATCAGGACCGGAAACATACTCCACAAGATATTCTCCACCATACGGACTCGGGATGATATCGCCCCCGCCCTGCAGCAGCTGGAACTGGACGGGATATTGCCTGGTGACGACGTCGACAAAGAGTCACTCATCGACATGATAGAAAAGCGGCTGCAGGACAAGCGCGTCGCCGACTGGTTCTCTCCCCGCTGGCAACTTTACAACGAACGCTCCATCCTCTTCATCGACCCCACCGACAACAAAGCCGTCAGCCGACGCCCTGACCGGGTAATGACCGACGGCAGCGAGTGGATCGTCGTCGACTTTAAATTCGGGTCGCCCAAAACAGAATACCACGACCAGGTGCGGCAGTACATGGCGCTCCTCAGCAGCATGGGGAATGAAAACATCAAAGGGTACCTATGGTATGTATACTCCAACAGAATAGAAGAAGTAGCAACAGTATGACATTCTTAGAAAAGGTAGCAGCCGATATCATTGCAAAGCATGGGACAAACCTGGCCCGCGTAGCCATCGTATTCCCCAACAAGCGGGCATCGCTCTTTCTCAATGAGCATCTCGCAAATATCGTTCAAAAACCGTTGTGGAGTCCCGTCTACATCAGCATCAGCGAACTGATCCATCGGCACAGCAAACTGATTGCTGCCGACCCCGTAAAACTGGTATGCGACCTGCACAAAGTTTATTGCCAGTGCACTGGCGCACAAGAGCCCCTCGACAGTTTCTACGGCTGGGGAGAACTACTTGTGGCTGACTTCGACGATATCGACAAGCATATGGCTGATGCACACAAAGTGTTCTCTACCGTCACCAACCTCCATGAGCTCGACAGCGCCGACTATCTCAACGAGGAGCAACGCCACATCCTGAAACGATTCTTCAACTCCTTCACCGACGGGCACGACTCCGTACTGAGGCACCGTTTCCTGACTTTCTGGAATCACCTGGCTGAAATCTATGACGCCTTCAACAAGCATCTGGCCAATCAGGGACTCGCCTATGAGGGAGCACTCTACCGGCGTGTGGCAGAAGACACAAACACGGTCTTTGAGTACGACAAGTATATCTTCGTCGGGTTCAACATGCTGCACGAGTCGGAACAATGTCTTTTCCGCAGACTCAAAGAGCAGGGGAAGGCTTACTTCTACTGGGACTACGACCACTACTACATGACCAAAGGACATGAAGCCGGCACCTTCATCAGTGAACACCTGCACACATTTCCTTACGAACTGACAGCCGACGACGCGACATACAGACAGTTCGCCAAGCCGAAGGCCGTCTCCATCATCAGTTCACAGTCTGAGGATGCCCAGGCACGGTATGTCACCCAATGGCTCCAAGAAAACAACAGGATTGCCGATGGCAACAGGACAGCCATAGTGATGTGCAACGAAGGACTCCTGCCCAACGTCATCCACTGCCTTCCCGATGACACCGAGGTGAATATCACTACCGGGTATCCACTACAGAAATCGCCCGTCTTCACCCTCGTCACACAACTGATTGCCCTGCAGACAGGCAACAAACCAGGCAGAAAGCTGCGCCAACTCCACGTCAGGCGACTGCTCAGCCATCCCTATGCACAATACGTCTCACCACTACAAGAAGAACTGCTCAGAAAAGTAGCAAGCCATGAGCTGGGATACTCGATACCAATCGAAAACTTGGCTCTCGACGAAGGCCTCACGATGCTCTTCACCCTCCTGCCACGCGACATTTCCTTCCAGCAGAACCTGTTGCGACGGATAGGAACACTGCTGCAACTCATCGGGCGCAACCTCGCAACACAGCAAAAAGCAGAACCAGACGCCGGACAGCCACTCACACAGGAGTCGATATTCAGGATGTACACCCTTCTGCAACGAATAGCCACGCTCATCGAAAACGGCGACCTCGTCATCGACACCACATTGCTCACCCGTCTGCTCAGGCAGATGGTGTCCAACATCACCATCCCCTTCCACGGCGAACCTGCCGTAGGCGTTCAGGTGATGGGTGTGCTTGAGACCAGGAACCTTGACTTCGACCACCTCCTCATCCTCTCCTGCAACGAAGGGCAGATGCCCAAAGGCAATAGCGACGCTTCGTTCATCCCCTACTCCGTGCGCAAAGCCTACGGCCTGACAACGTCCGACCAGAAATCGGCCATTTATGCCTACTACTTCTACAGGCTGATACAACGTGCCGCCGACGTCACTCTGCTCTACAACAACGCCACAGAAGACGGACAGCGCGGAGAGATGAGCCGGTTTATGCTCCAGCTGCTCGTGGAAAGCGGCATCGACATCCGTCGCGGACGACTGCAGGCAGGGCAGTTACCAGCCAGGCAGGCTACTGACAGCGCCCCTGTGATTAATGCCGTTGCGAAGGACAGCCATATCATGAGCATCATCCGAAGCATCGAAAAGCTGTCGCCGACAGCCATCAACCGCTATCTGCGCTGTCCTCTGCAGTTCTACTACTATAGCATCGTCGGTATCCGTGAGCCCGACGACATGGAGGAACAAATCGACCACCGGCACTTCGGAAACATCTTCCACCGAGCTGCCGAACTGGCTTACATACAGCTGGCATCACCCGAGCAGGTGGGCAAAGACAAGGACGGACGCGTAAAGCTCATCAAAGCCATTACCATCAGCAAGTCGCAAATTGAACAGCTGATGAAACAGAAAGAAACCATCACCCGCATCGTCAACCAAGCCTTTAATGAGGAATTTCCCATCGGAGCCATCACCGGGACGCTAATTATCAATCTTGAGGTCATTAGCCGCTATCTCACACAACTGCTACAGACTGACCGGCAATTGGCAGAGAGCAGTCCCATCACCATTCTCGGACTCGAGAAGAGAGTGAGCATAAAGCCTCAAACAACAAATGCAACCTTCCCGGAAATAAGCGGAATCATCGACAGACTGGACTTGATAGGACAAGGACCGGAAGCCTATGTCCGCGTCGTTGACTACAAGACAGGCCATCAACCACAATCCTTTCCTGCCAACCTCGATGAAGTATTCTCTGACGAAACCTCCGTCGGAAAACACGGAGACTACTATCTGCAAACCATGCTCTACGCGACAATCATCGCCCGTAACGAAGACAGATACCCGGTAGCACCGGCATTGTTCTTCACCCATCGCTCTGCCGACAACTCATACAACCCGGTACTGACCTTCAAAAAAGAGTCCATCAGCGACATCCGCGTATACGAGGAAGATTTCGTCAGCCATCTCCACCGGCTCCTGGACGAAATCTATGATGAGGCGACGCCCTTCAACCCTACGCCCTATACCGACCGCTGCAATCTGTGCCCATACAAGAAAATATGTAAACCTTAAGAAGCGAGAGAGCGACCTGATAACCGACGCCCGCACAACGACCAATGAACAATCACGGGTATTCGTGTCTTTTACAATAAAAAACAACAAAAAGAATTGGCCGTTTGAAGAAAAAAGCGTAACTTTGTAGCAAACAATAACAAATTTTTTTCCTATGACTGACAAAGCTATTATGAACCGCGCGGCCGACAACATCCGAATACTGGCCGCATCGATGGTAGAAAAAGCCAAGTCCGGACATCCCGGCGGGGCTATGGGCGGTGCTGACTTCATCAACGTCCTTTTCTCAGAGTTTTTAGTCTACGACCCGAACGACGCCTCGTGGGCAGGTCGTGACAGGTTTTTCCTCGACCCGGGCCATATGTCGCCAATGCTCTATTCCGCTTTGGCACTGCAAGGACGCTTCACCCTTGACGAGCTAAAGGAATTCAGACAATGGGCATCACCCACACCGGGACATCCCGAACGGGATGTTGAACGCGGCATCGAAAACACCTCTGGTCCCCTCGGACAAGGACATACTTTCGCCGTAGGAGCAGCCGTCGCCGAGAAATTCCTCGCCGCGCGACTTTCGTCGGCAACAGAAGAATATCCCACACCATACAAAATCTATGCATACATCAGCGACGGTGGCGTACAGGAAGAAATCTCACAAGGCGCCGGACGTCTGGCCGGATTGTTAGGACTGGACAACCTCATCATGTTCTACGATTCCAATGACGTACAACTCTCTACCCTATGCAATGAGGTGACCGGCGAAGATACTGCCGCAAAGTACAAGGCATGGGGATGGAATGTCGTCACCATCAATGGAAACGATGCCGACGAAATACGGCGCGCCCTTCAGGATGCACAGCAACCCAACGGCCATCCTACACTCATCATAGGAAAGACGACAATGGCCAAAGGGGCCCTGCAAGCCGACGGAACCAGCTACGAAGGTAACATCAAGACACATGGTGCTCCTCTCGGAGGCGACGCCTACACCAACACCATGCGTAACCTGGGGGCAGATTTAGACCATCCCTTCACCATATTCCCCGAGACGGAAGCCCTCTACAAAGCTCGCCGCGAGCAACTCAAGACCATCGTTGCGGAGCGAAAGGCCAAAGAAGCATCATGGGCAGAAGCCAATCCCAAACAGGCCGCACTGAAGAAGACTTGGTTCTCCAACCAGGCACCACACATCGACTGGAGCGTGCTTACACAGAAGCCTGACCAGGCAACGCGGGCGGCATCGGCAGCCTGTCTGAGCATATTGGCCGAGCAAGTTCCCAACATGGTAGTCTCATCAGCCGACCTGAGCAACTCCGACAAGACCGACGGATTCCTCAAGAAGACACATGCTCTGAAGAAAGATGACTTTACCGGAGCGTTCCTCCAGGCCGGTGTGAGCGAGTTGACAATGGCCTGTGTCTGCATGGGAATGTACCTGCATGGCGGAGTGATACCCGCATGCGGAACGTTCTTTGTATTCTCCGACTATATGAAACCAGCCGTACGCATGGCTGCTCTCATGCGTGTTCCTATTAAATTCATATGGACACACGATGCTTTCCGTGTGGGCGAAGACGGACCTACCCATGAACCCGTTGAGCAGGAAGCTCAAATCAGACTGATGGAGAAACTCAAAAATCATCATGGAGAAGATGCCGTGCGCGTATTCCGACCTGCCGACGCGGAAGAGACAACCGTTTGCTGGCAGATGGCCATGGAAAACATGCAGACGCCGACAGCACTCATCCTCTCCCGTCAGAACATCACCAATCTACCTGAGGGCAACGACTACAGCCAAGTTCGCAAAGGAGCCTATGTCGTGGCTGGTAGCGATGAGGACTACGATATCATTCTGCTGGCATCAGGATCAGAAGTCTCCACACTTATTGCCGGTGCTGCCCTCTTACGCAACGACGGCATCCGCGTACGCATTGTCAGTGTGCCCTCTGAAGGACTCTTCCGCCGCCAGCCGAAGGACTATCAGGAAAGTATCTTGCCACAGGCTGCAAAGAAGTTCGGCCTCACCGCCGGACTGCCCGTCACACTCGAGGGACTCGTCGGAAGCAACGGATGTATCTACGGCATGGAGAGTTTCGGATTCTCCGCACCATACAAAGTACTTGATGAGAAACTCGGATTTACGGCCGAAAACGTCTACCAACAAGTAAAGAAAATGATATGAACTGTAATACGAAAAATGAATCTGGTTAACGATTATTAGCATTTGATGC
>CAMNII010000038.1 GCA_946540435.1 uncultured Prevotella sp. | reverse complement strand
TCAGGCCGTTTTCAACCCCTAATCATATTAATTCTTTTAAAAATGCAATATATACGGGGAATATCAAAGATAAAAGAAAAGTTTACCGGACAGCAATAATTATTTTTGTCTTGACACCAGCCATTTTTAGGGGCCAAATAACGCTATTACTCATTTTTTTTGTACCTTTGCAGTCAAATCATGATGATTTGCAGTTTTATGGGACAAAGAGAGCGGTTGACATGCCGCAATGCTGACAGATGAAGAATGCGGCAGAACTCTTGAAACAATATGGAGCATCGCAGCAGGTCGCTGCACTCCGCAAGGTCCTGGAAGACGACTCCGTGAAGAGCGTTTTCCTGCATGGACTCGTCGGCTCGGCAGCACCCGTGGTGTTTTCTGCTATAGCCGATGCCACACCGTTTCTGTTCATCCTTCCCGATGAAGACACAGCTCACTATTTCCATCACGACCTGACACAACTGTCGGGGGATGACGGCTTGCTGTATTTCCCATCCTCGTATCGCAGAGCAGCGCGATACGGGCAGCGCGATGCAGGAAATGCCATCCTACGGACGGAGGTGCTGGCAACGTTGAGCGACAGCGGTCCAAAGTCCGGGAAGCAGATGGTGGTGACCTACCCCGAGGCGCTGGCCGAGCTGGTGGTCACGAAGAATGACTTCAACGAGCATGTCATCCGCCTGCGTGCCGGCGAGACGATACGTGTCGACGAGTTGCTGGAGACGTTACGTGCCGACGGTTTCCATGAGGTAGACTACGTGTATGAGCCTGGTCAGTTTGCGTTGCGAGGCAGTATCGTCGACGTGTATTCATTCTCCAGCGAGTGGCCGATACGCATCGACTTCTTCGGCGACGAGATCGACTCCATCCGCACGTTCACCGTCGATGACCAGCTGTCGAAAGAGCGGCGCACCGAGGTGACCATCGTTCCGGAGCTGGCCACGGTGATACGGCGCACATCGCTGCTACAGATGCTCCCGGCCGACACGGTGGTGGTGGCATCGGCTTTCGACGATGTGCGGGCATCCATCGAAACGACCTTCGCAAAGGGTTTCTCTTCGCAGGCATTGACCGACCGTATGGCAGGAGCCTCGGAGATGGAGCAGGCGGAGATACAGGCTGAGATGCGGGCGGAGAGCATCTTCACGACAGGCTCCCGCTTTGCCGACGACGTGGAACGGTTCCGCAAGGTGACGCTGACAGCAGCCACGCATGCCGATGCAACGATACGTTTCAATTTCGAGCCCCAGCCCCTTGTCCACAAGAACTTCGAACTGCTCAGGCAGACCTTCGACGACTACCGTTCGCGCGGGTACCATTTATATATATTGTCGGACAGCGAAAAGCAGCAACAGCGCCTGAAGGAGATCCTGAGCGACTACTCACCGCTACCGTTCACCCTCCATGCCGGCTTCATCGACCATACGCTGCATGCATGTTTCTTCACCGACCATCAGATCTTCGACCGCTACCACCGCTACAACCTCAGGAGCGACTATGCACGGACGGGCAAGATGGCGCTCACCATGAAAGAACTTCAGGAACTCACCCCGGGCGACTTCCTGGTTCATGTAGACTTCGGCATTGGCAAGTTTGGCGGTCTCGTGCGCGTACCCATACCGTCGGCTACGGGTGGCGGCTTCCAGGAGATGATCCGGCTGATCTATCAGCGTGGCGACATCGTCGACGTCTCCATCCACTCGCTCTACAAGATTTCGAAATACCGCAGTGCGGGAGGCGACAGCGAGCCCCGCCTGTCGACACTTGGCACGGGAGCGTGGGAACGCATGAAGGAGCGCACAAAAACGCGCATCAAGGACATCGCCCGCGACCTCATCCGACTATACGCACGCCGTCGGCAGGAGAAAGGTTTTGCCTTCTCGCCCGACTCCTATCTGCAGCACGAACTCGAAGCATCATTTATCTACGAAGATACACCCGACCAGCTCAAGGCCACACAGGACATCAAGGCCGACATGGAACAGCTGAAGCCCATGGACCGCCTCGTCTGCGGCGATGTGGGCTTCGGAAAGACAGAGGTGGCCATACGAGCAGCGTTCAAGGCTGCCACAGACTCCAAGCAGGTCGCCGTGCTGGTGCCGACGACAGTGCTCTGTTTCCAGCACTACCAGACCTTCCGCGACCGTCTCCAGGGAATGCCTGTCCGAGTGGAATATCTCTCACGTGCCCGTTCGGCAAAAAAGACAAAGGAAATCCTTGCCGACCTGAAGGACGGAAAGATAGACATCCTCATCGGCACCCATAAGCTCATCGGCAAGAGTGTGAAGTGGAAAGACCTGGGGCTCCTCATCATCGACGAGGAACAGAAGTTCGGTGTGTCCACCAAGGAGAAGCTGCGCCAGCTGAAGACCAATGTCGACACCCTCACGTTGACGGCAACGCCCATTCCCCGTACCTTGCAGTTCTCGTTAATGGGAGCACGCGACATGAGCATCCTGCGGACACCACCGCCCAACCGCTACCCCATTGAGACAACGCTCACCACGTTCAATGCCGAAGTCATTGCCGATGCCATCAACTTCGAGATGTCAAGAAACGGTCAGGTGTTCTTTGTCAACGACCGCATCACGAACCTGCCCGAGCTGGCCGCAATGATCAAGAAGCACGTACCCGACTGCAGGGTTGCCATAGGTCACGGACAGATGGCACCCGACGAATTGGAGAACATCGTCATGGGATTCATCAACTACGAATACGACGTGCTGCTCTCTACGACCATCGTCGAGAACGGCATCGACATACCCAATGCCAATACCATCATCATCAACGCCGCCCACCGCTTCGGACTCTCCGACCTGCACCAGATGCGCGGACGTGTGGGACGTTCAAACCGCAAGGCCTTCTGCTATCTTCTCGCGCCGCCCCTCTCCGGACTGCCCGCAGAGACGCGCCGGCGCCTGGAGGCTCTGGAGACCTTCTCGGAGCTCGGCAGCGGTTTCAACCTGGCCCTGCAGGACCTGGACATCCGCGGTGCCGGCAACCTGCTGGGAGCTGAGCAGAGTGGGTTCATGGAGGAACTCGGCTACGAGACTTACCTGAAAATCCTCAAGGAGGCTATGGCGGAACTGAGGAACGAAGAGCCCACCCCCAGCCCCTCCCCAAGGGAGGGGAGTTCCTACGGGCAACGGAAGCGGCAGCAGCTCCCCTCCCTTGGGGAGGGGCTGGGGGTGGGCTTCTTCGTTGCCGACTGCTCGCTGGAGAGTGACCTGGAGATGTACTTCCCTGACAGCTATGTGCCGGGCTCTTCGGAGCGTGTACTGCTCTATCGCGAGCTCGACAACATCGAGAACGACAGCGATCTGCAAGCTTACCGGGCAAGACTGGAAGACCGCTTCGGCCCCGTGCCCCATGAAGGTGAGGAACTGATGCAGGTGGTGGTATTGCGGCGCATCGGAAAGCGGCTGGGCTGCGAGAAGATTATCCTCCGTCAGGGGCGCATGACCATGCAGTTTGTCTCGAATGCCGACAGTCCCTATTACCAGAGTGCAGCCTTCGACAGCATACTCAACTACATCTCCACCCATGTGCGCCGCTGCGACCTGAAAGAAGTCAATGGCCGGCGGCTCATGCACGTCGCTCAAGTGGGCACCGTGGGAGAAGCCGTCGGCGTGCTGCGCGACATAGAAACCGAAAACAAATAAAGATAGTGCCAGAAGATCATAAAAACGAACGTATCATGAAGAAAATAACGATGACGCTGATCCTATGTCTTGCCACCATTGCCGCACAGGCACAGGAGCGAAAGATTGTAGAGCAACTCCGCATAGACACACGCGGCGACTATCAGTTCACCACTATCGACGGCAATACCATCGACGGCATGAGCGGCTTCGAAGGCCGTAACCTGAACGTCCTCGTCAGCGGCACGCTCGCCGACCGCTTCACCTATTTCTGCAGACAGCGCCTCAACAAGTCGTCGCTCGACGCCGGTTTCTTCAATGCCACAGACAGGCTCTACCTCGACTATCACGCTACCGACCGGCTGACGCTGAGGGCCGGCAAACAAACCATCGCCATAGGCGGCTATGAGTACGACCGCTCGTCGATCGACCTGTACACCTACTCGGAATACCTCAACCAAGTGTCATGCTACGCCTGGGGAGCCGCTGTGCTCTATGAACCCAAGCCGTCCGACCAGCTCATATTCCAAGTCAGCCAAAGCATGTTCGACGCGCTCTACGACCACCCGAACACCTACAGCTGGAACCTGATGTGGTACGGCTCACACGGATTTTGGGACACCACATGGTCGGCCAACCTCACCGAGTGGAAGAAAAACCATTTCATCAGCTATCTTTGCTTTGGTAACAAGTTCCGGATTGCCGATTGTCTCAACCTGGAAGTGGACGTGATGAACCGTGCAGCTGCCCATCAGGCTTTCCTCTTCCGCGACTGCTCACTCATCGGGCAACTGAACTTCCAGCCTATATCGCAGGTGAACCTCTTCACAAAAGTGTCGTACGACGTCAACAAGACAAATGTCAACGCCGACCAACTTGTCACCCCAGGCACAGAAATCACGTGCGTGGGAGCAGGCTGCGAATACTTCCCCCTGAACGACAACCGCATCCGGCTGCATGCTACCTGCAGCTACGCCTTCGGCAAGAACACCAACCCCGTCGGCATCCTGGACGACCGCATGGTCATTGCCGACGTCGGACTGACCTGGCGCGTCAACATCATCAAGCCACAACAACCATAAATCAATACCTAAATCATGAGAAAGACAACTGTTATAGCTCTGCTCCTGGCGCTGGCCACACAGGTATGGTCAGGAACAGCCAGTGCCCCAGGTGACGGGAACACGTCAGCCCTTGCCAAAATGTTCATACAGCCTCCTATGGAATACCGCCCGTACGTATGGTGGCACTGGATGGGAACCAATTATTCTAAAGAAGGTATACGCAAGGACCTCGAGGCTATGAAGGAGAACGGAATTGCCGGCGCCACCATCTTCAACCTGACATCAGCCGTTCAGGAGAGCCACTATCCCGTCGGCAACAACCCCTGGCCGCAACAGACCTTCCGGAGTGACGACTATTGGGAGGCCCTGCGCTATGCTGCAGAAGAGGCGCAGCGTCTCGGGCTGAAGATAGGCCTTCACAACACACCCGGATACAGCTCGACCGGGGGACCATGGATTGACGAGCCGCGAGCTATGCAGATTGTCGTTAAGTCGAAGACGCCCGTCAGCGGAGGACAACTTGTGCACATACCACTCCCCAAACCCGACGAGCCCATATACCGCGACTATAGCGGGCGCGAGCGTCAGGCCACGTACTATGAGGACATCGCTGTCGTGGCCGTGCCGGCCGACCGTGAGGAGCTCTCCGCAGCCGACACTCAAGACCTCACCACGATGATGAGCAGCGACGGACTGTTGACATGGGATGCCCCCACAGGGAATTGGATCGTCTATCGCATCGGTCACGCCCCACTCATGTCGACCCCCCACCCGCTGCCCGATGAGCTCATCGGCCATGCCCTCGAAGCAGACAAGATGAGCATAGAGGTCTCCAACTACCACTGGGACTGCGTGCTCAACCCGCTCAGAGAGCATCTCGGAGAATACTTCGGAAAGTCGTTCACTCATATCCTCGTCGACAGCTATGAGGCCGGCACGCAGAACTGGACAACGGGCTACCGTGAGCAGTTCCGCGTACTCAACGGCTACGACCCCGTTCCGATGATTGCCGTCAGCGACGCCCTACCCGACAGCCCGCTCAGCAAGAAATTCCAGAGAGACACTAAGGCTACCATCAGCCGGTTGTTTATCGACAACGGATGGAAGATAGCCCACGAACGCATCAATGCCGAGGGGCTGCTGATGGCCTGGGAACCCTATGGCTTCGGCAACGTGTTCGACACCGACGAGAGCATCTCCATTCCTGACATCCTGATGAACGAATACTGGACGCATGGCAGCGGAAGGATCAATGCCAGCTTCATCGAGAAAGCCAAGGCTGCAGGGAAAAACATCATCGCGGCTGAAGCCTTCACAGGCATGCCCCAGCACAGCCAGTATACCGAAGACCCTGCATTCCTGAAGCATACCGCCGACGGCACATTCGTATCGGGTGTGAACATGCTCTTTCTCCATCACTGGGTGCACCAGCCGTTCGACGACCGCTATCAGCCAGGTATGGGCATGGGATGGTGGGGAACCCACTTCGGACGAAACCAGACATGGTTCCGGCAGGGAAAAGCATTCATGACCTACCTCTCGCGTTGCCAGATGATGCTCCGTCAGGGGGTGCTCGAGGAACACACCGGAAACCAGCTCCACCGAAGGATGGAGAAGGCTGACATTTACTTCCTCGTCAACCAAGGCAAAGAAGCCGTCACAGAAAAGGTCAGCTGCGAACAGTCGGCTACTGAGCCCGAGCTGTGGGACCCCTATACCGGGCGCATCACCATGGCCAGACAGCATAAGGGCGTTGCCGCCGAAGGCCTCACCCAGGTGAGCGTCACGCTGCAGCCGGGACAGGCCGTATTCGTCGTCTTCAACCATCAGTCCGTGAGATATAAGAAGCAGCAGGACTACAGAGCCGCCTGCCAGACCATACAAGCCATTACTGGAACCTGGCGTGTTGATTTCCAGCCGAAAGCCGACACGCCGTTCACCATCGACGGCTTTCAGCTTCACGATTTCAGCAAGAGCAGCGACAACCGACTGAAATACTTCTCTGGAACAGCCACCTACACCCGCAACGTGACCATCGACAGGCACGACCTGGCGAAGAACAAGCGCATCACCATCAGCCTGGGAGAGCTCAACGACATCGCCGAGCTGTGGGTCAACGGAAAGACCGTGGCCACGCTGTGGTACCCACCCTTCGAGGCCGACATCACACCCTACCTGCATAAGGGAACCAACACCATCACCGTAGCCGTCACCAACAACTGGGCAAACCGGATGATCGGCGACGAACAGTACGAACCGGACTTCGAGTGGGGATACGACCGCGGCGAAGAACGCGGACGCGGACTGAAAGACATCCCGGAATGGGTGGTCAGAAACCAGCCGCGACCGTCGAAACACCGCAAGACGTTCTTCCTCTGGACCTATTTCCGCAAAGACTCGCCATTGCAGCCCGCAGGCCTCGTCGGTCCCGTGGAACTGAAAGTGCAGACCATAGTCCAACAATAGAACCACCAATACCCTCAACATCATGACCATCGATCATAAGACCCGCTCAGGCTGCCTCTGCCTCGTCATCGTACTCGCCCTCTTCACCGGCATCGGCTGGCAGATGGGCGCAGCAAACATGCTGAACACCATCATGAAGACAGCCCACGACCTGCTCCTCAACACCGTCTTCTATCTGATGGGCATCTGCGTCATCACAGGAGCCATCGGACGGCTGTTCGTGGAGTTCGGCGTCGTCAGCCTCATCGAGAAGTTTCTCCGACCACTCATGCAGCCCCTCTTCCATCTGCCCGGTGTGGCATCACTGGGCGCCGTGATGACATTCCTCAGCGACAACCCCGCCATCATCTCGCTGTCGCAAGACAAGCGCTTCGCATCCTACTTCAAGAAATACCAGTATGTCTCGCTCACCAACTTCGGGACAGCATTCGGCATGGGACTCATCGTCATCATCTATATGGTGGGACAAGGCTATTTCGCCGCCCCCCTCATCGGCCTCGTCGGAGCATGCTGCGGAAGCATCGTCTCTACCCGGTGCATGCAGCACCTGCTGCTGAAAGCCCATCCCCAGTACCTTACAGAAGAGGCCGTCGAGGCCGCAGAAGTGGAGCAACAGGAGCAGACCGTGAAGGAAGAAGAGAAAACACTGTTCATCCGCATCCTCAACTCACTCCTCGACGGCGGCCGAACAGGCGTCGACGTCGGACTCGCCATCATCCCCGGCGTCCTCATTATCTCCACCCTCGTCATGATACTCACCTTCGGACCCGGCGCCGGCGGCAGCTACACAGGAGCTGCCTACGAAGGCATAGAGCTGCTGCCGGCACTGGCCTCGAAAGCCGACTGGCTGTTCCAGTGGCTCTTCGGTTTCTCCGACCCCCACCAGATAGCATTCCCCATCACCGCCCTCGGCGCCGTGGGAGCCGCCCTGAGCCTCGTACCGGGCTTTGCCAGCCAGGGATGGATCGACGGCAACGCCATCGCCGTCTTCACCGCCATCGGCATGTGCTGGAGCGGATTCCTCAGCACCCATACAGCAATGCTCGACTCCCTCGGCTACCGCGAGCAGACGTCGAAAGCCATACTCTCCCACACCATAGGCGGACTCTGTGCCGCTCTCGTCGCACATTGGCTGTATGCCGGATTTGTGCTATTGGGCTAAACCTGGAGACCAGAAGTATTTCTTTGTAATCAGTTATTAAGATAATGAATTATTCACGCGTAGCAACAAGGAACATTATTGCACTGATCGTCTTCTGTACTGTCAGCCTGTCAGCCGACGCCGGACGATGGAATACCGATGCAGCACCACACAGTATCACTTGGCACATCAGCAATGGTGATGTCCACAACGACCATATAGAGATGTCCGGACGACAAATGTCGGCCGTGCTTCGCTATGGTGTTGACGAACAACGGCGGTGGCATGTGGAGAAAAGCATGGTTTGGCCACTACTGCGCACCATTCCCAACAACACCCACGCATCGCTCATGCGTCGCGTGAACAACGATGCTGCTGCAGGACTGATGGTCAACGGACGACCGATGCAGGAAACCGTAGAACAGATAACCCTTAATGGTACTCTCGAGGTGGTCAGCACACTTGCCACCCATCGGCGCGACGGCCGCCTGCAGCTGAGGCGCATTTACCTGCCATCGCCTGCCAAGCCGGCCTTGATCGAATGCTACGAGCTGGTCAACCTGGGCCATGCCGTCCTGTCCGTAGAATGGCCGGAAACCCGATGCCATTGGCAAACTCCTGAGAAAGAGGGCGTAACAGGCGTCTACGACATTGACTATTGCAGTGGAAAGGCACAGACCGTTGTCCTTGAAGCCGGCGACACAGCCGTCTTCCAGGCAGTGCTCTCGGCCTCCCGACACGGCCAGCCCCTCCCGGAGGCTGACGCCTGGAAGGAACTTTCTGCACGCCGCATGCTGATTGACGAGTGGACATCGAACCTCGTCTTCACCTCGCCCGACAGTGTGCTCAACACCATGCAGGCATTCTCGAAAATACGGGCCATGGAGAGTATCTACCAGACCAAGGGTGGACCTATGCACGGCCCCGGAGGCGAGTCCTACTATGCAGCCATCTGGGCTAACGACCAGGCGGAATATATCAATCCCTACTTCCCCTTTGTTGGTTACGACTACGGCAACCAGTCAGCCCTGAACAGCTTCCTGCTCTTTGCCCGCTATATGAATGCCGACTACAAGCCCATTCCCAGCAGCATCATTGCTGAAGGTGACAGCTATTGGAACGGAGCCGGCGACCGTGGTGATGCGGCGATGATTGCCTATGGCGCCTCACGGTATGCCCTCGCACGCGGAAGCGCTGACGAAGCACGACAGCTATGGCCCCTCATCGAGTGGTGTCTGGAATACTGTCGGCGACAGCTCAACAGTCAAGGGGTACCCCAATCCGACAGCGATGAGCTGGAAGGGCGGTTCCCGTCTGGCGAGGCCAACCTGTGCACGGCATCACTCTATTACGACGCACTCCTCTCGGCGACATCGCTCTGTCACGAACTGAAGATAAAGGGGAAAAACTACAAGCAACAGGCCAGACGGCTGCGCGTAGCCATCGACCGCTATTTCGGCCATGAGGTGGAAGGCTTTAACACCTACCGCTACTATGACGGCAACGACATCCTGCGGGCATGGATATGCATCCCGCTGTGCATGGGCATCTGGAATCGTGCCGAGGCTACCGCCGATGCACTCTTCTCACCACGTCTCTGGACAGAGAACGGACTGCTCACGCAGGCTGGCGACCGCACCTTCTGGGACCGCAGCACACTCTATGCCTTGCGAGGCGTCATCGCCAGCGGCGAGACCGAGCGGGCCTTGCCTTTCCTGCGTCACTACTCCACCACACGCCTGCTCGGAGACCACGTGCCCTATGCCGTCGAGGCGTGGCCAGAAGGCGGACAGCGCCACCTCTCTGCCGAGAGCGCCCTCTACGGTAGGATCTTCACCGAGGGACTGTTTGGCATCCGCCCGACAGGCTTCCGTTCGTTCACGCTGACACCCCGTCTGCCCAACGACTGGCATGACATGAGTCTGAGCCATATCCGTGCTTTCGGCCACGACATCGACATCCGGGTGAACCGTACGGGCAACAACCGTCTGCACATCATTGTCACGGCCGAAGGCAAAACCATCGTTGAAAAGGCCGTGGAAGAAGGGACCTCGCTGGCGGTCAACATCGGTACTATCCGATGACAGCCGCGCCGCCATCTATTAGAAAAGGAACGCCTATCGCCTCAGTACTTTTTTGCTGTTTGCTATGACAACGCCTCGAGAGTCCGCCGAGGCGGGCATGCCTTGTATTGTGTAGACGCCTTCCGTCGCAACAGCAGAAACAGCCTGGGGAATAGGGAGAACAGACGGATCGTCCTTCAACGCCTGAAACTCTGCACGTGCTTTCTTCATCTGCTCCAGGAAACGTTTTGTGTTTATTGGTAATAATCGTAACTCTGGATAAGTTACTCACCCTCGACAAAACCAAAAACGAAAAAAAAACGTTTCTCTTTTTTGGTTTTGTCCTCGCTTATTCGTAACTTTGCAATTCTAAAATGAAAGAGCAATGAACAAGACTACAAAATGGATTGCTGCCGTTGCCGCCACGACCCTGATGATCGCTTGCGGACAACGGGAAGCCGACAAGCAACAGTATGCCCTGCAGGAAAGCGGATGGAACCAGCCCGGCGACGCCACCATCTACGGACTGGCCTGCGAAGGCTGTAACGATTCGACACTGGTACTCCTGCCGCGCGACGGCAGCGACCCCATCCACTTCTCCATCATCGACGCCACAAAGGGCGGACGCATCTACGGCCGTCCGAAACTCGGCGACCAGGTAGGCGTCGTTCCCAATGCTGAAGACTCCCTGAAGGGCGACATCGTCGTCGACATCGACCAGCTGAAGGGCATATGGTGTTATATCGTCCTTCCGAAGCTGAAGAATTTCGAGGATGTCAGCGACCGTCAGAAGGAGCGTCTGGTGGCTGCCATGGAGGATTCCATCCGCGAGACCTATTATATCCCGCGCGAATATGGCTTTGCCATGCTCCGCAACTGGGTGGCACAGAGCGTAGGCTACGTACGCGAGACGGCCTTCGACGAGGAGAGCCCGGTGGTATATCCACAGCTGGGGTATTTCACCGAGTGGCACCTCTGGAATGGCAAGCTCATCGTCACAAGCGGCAGTCCGCAGATTGGCGAAGACAACACAACGACGGTTGTCGACCTTGTCGACGACACCTGCAACATAGACTTTCTGCAGGGCGACTCGCTGGTGCTGAGCAGCGGTGGCGTCACACGCTCCTATTACCGAAAGAACAGCATGGACGAAGTTAACCAAAAAGCCCGCGAGGTAGCCGAGAAGCTGCGTCGGCAGGCTCTTGAGAATACGAAGCAATGAGGATAGCCGTTATTGTTGCCATGGAGAAGGAGCAGCGACAGCTACAGCAGCTGTTTGCTGACAATCCGCAGGTTGTCGTGACACGCTGCGGGATAGGAAAGGTGAATGCCGCCCTTGGCGCTGCCGATGTCATCAACCGATGCCATCCCGACGTGGTCATCTCGTCAGGATGTGCAGGTGGCAACGGCGACGAGGTGCAGGTGAAGGATGTCGTCGTCAGCACGGAGCTTGCTTATCACGATGTCTATTGTGGCAAAGCCATCGATGACAACACGCAGTATGGTCAGGTGCAGGGTATGCCCGCCCGCTATCAAGGCGACGGGCGGCTGCTGGCCATCGCCGAGCAACTCAAGGGGCAACAGACCTCAGCCCGCATCCACATGGGACTCATTGTGACGGGCGACTGGTTTGTTGATAGCAAGGAGAAGATGCGCAATATCATCGGCCTCTTTCCCGATGCGAAAGCCGTGGACATGGAGAGTGCCGCCATTGCCCAGACATGCTACAAAATGGGGGTGCCCTTCGTCTCCTACCGCGTCATCAGCGACATCCCCCTGCGCGACACCGACGCCTCGCAGTATCATGACTTCTGGGACCAGGTAGCAGAGACATCATTCCAGACAACCCGCCATTTCGTGGAAGCGCTGCTGGAACAAGGCTTCTGATAGCGGGCCACCCTTTCACGTGTCCCGACAGATGAACAGGGCAGAGGGATGCTTCTTTTCCGAACACTGATAATCACTTTTTATTCCTGAACATAATAATGAAAAGACTACTAACGATTGCAATGGCTGTTGCCGCCGCCATGAACCTGTGGGCAGCCGACGAACCCGACTATAAGAACCCGGCGCTGTCCTTCGATATACGGCTTGCCGACCTGATGAGCCGTATGACGCTCGACGAGAAAATAGGACAGCTGATCTGTCCGCTCGGCTGGGAGTCGTATGCCATCGACACCAAGCGGAAAGACGTCAGCGAGACGGATTACTTCCGCAAGCTCGTCGACGAACAGCACATCGGAATGCTGTGGGCGGTCTACCGTGCCGACCCATGGACGAAGAAGACGCTTGCCAACGGGCTCTCTCCCGAGCTGGCAGCCAAAGCAGGCAATGCCCTGCAACGTTATGTCATGGAGCACACCCGACTGGGCATCCCCCTCTTTCTTGCCGAAGAGGCACCCCACGGCCACATGGCCATCGGGACGACCGTATTCCCGACAGGCATCGGCCTCGCTGCCACATGGTCTGACGACCTGATCCGCCAGGCTGGGCAGGTCATTGCCAAGGAGATACGTCTGCAGGGCGGACACATCAGCTACGGACCTGTGCTCGACCTGGCTCGCGAACCGCGATGGTCACGCGTGGAAGAGACCTACGGTGAAGACCCGGTGCTGACAGGCTTCATGGGCGCTGCCATGGTGGAAGGACTGGGCGGCGGTGACCTGACAAAGGGACACAGTACCATCGCCACACTCAAGCACTTCATCGCCTACGGCACCACCGAAGGCGGACAGAACGGCGCGCCATCGTACCTCGGTCCCCGCGAGCTGCACGAGAACTTCCTGCCGCCATTCCGCAAGGCTATCAATGCCGGGGCCCTCTCGGTGATGACCTCCTATAACTCTATCGACGGCATACCCAACACCGTCAACGGACAACTGTTCAACCAGCTGCTCCGCGACGACTGGAAGTTCAAGGGCTTTGTCGTTTCCGACCTCTACAGCATCGACGGTGTCTACCACACCCATCATGTCGCTGCCGACCGTACCGAAGCGGGAGCAATGGCATTGCAGGCCGGTGTCGACGTCGACCTGGGAGCACTCTGTCATGCAAGGCTGCAAGAGGCCCTGTCGAAAGGCATTGTCACCGAGGCCGACATCAACAAAGCCTGCGAACGGGTGCTCCGGATGAAATTCGAGATGGGACTCTTCGAACATCCGTATGTCAGTCCGAAGACGGCAGCCCGCGAGGTACGCTCCGACGAGCATGTCGACATAGCCCTGCAGACGGCCCGAGCGTCGGTGACCCTGCTCGAGAACAAGAACAACATCCTTCCGCTGCGAAAGGACATGACGGTTGCCGTCATCGGTCCCAATGCTGACAATGTCTATAATATGTTGGGCGACTACACGGCTCCGCAAGACGAGGGCAACGTGAAGACCATCCTCATGGGCATCCGTGAGAAGATAGGAAGCGGAAAGGTCGTCTATGCCAAGGGGTGCGCCGTACGCGACACCACGAGGAATGACATACCCGCCGCCGTTCAGACAGCCCGGGAAGCCGATGTCATCGTGGCAGTGGTGGGCGGTTCCAGCGCCCGCGACTTCAAAACCAGCTATGAGGCGACAGGTGCCGCAAACACACAGAAGACCGAGGGCGGAGCACTGCTCTCCGACATGGAGTGCGGCGAAGGTTACGACCGTGCCACCCTCTCGCTCATGGGACGACAGCAGCAGTTGCTTGACGCATTGAAAGCCACTGGCAAGCCCCTCGTCGTCATCTATATCGAGGGACGCCCCATGGAGAAAAACTGGGCTGCCGACCATGCCGACGCCCTCCTCACCGCCTACTATCCCGGACAGGAGGGAGGACGAGCCGTTGCCGACGTGCTCTTTGGCGACTACAACCCCGCCGGAAGACTCCCCTTCAGCGTGCCACGCAGTGTGGGACAGCTTCCCGTCTATTACAACAAAAAGGCGCCTGTCAGCCATGACTATGTCGAGCAGACGGCCAAGCCCCTCTATGCCTTCGGCTACGGACTGAGCTACACACGCTTCGACTATTCCAACCTGAAGGTCAGCGGAAACGAGGTGACGGTAGACGTCAGGAATGTCGGCGACCGCGACGGCGAGGAAGTGGTTCAGCTCTATCTCCACGACGAGCTGGCTTCCACCGTCCGTCCACAGAAGCAGCTCATCCATTTCGCCCGGGTACCAATCAAAAAAGGCGAAACAAAGCAAGTTCGCTTCGCCCTTGCCGACGACGACTTTCAAATGCTCAACCGACAGATGCAGTGGGTGGTCGAGCCCGGCACGTTCAGACTGATGGTAGGCGCCTCGTCGGATGATATCCGTTTGGAAGTAACCGTCAACAGGTAGGAAGAAAAAATGAGAAATGAGGAATGAGAAATGAGGAATGAGAAATGAGAAATGGCCTGCCGGGGCACAACCAACTCATTCCTCATTTCTCATTCCTCATTCCTCATTTCTCATTTCTCATTTCTCATTTCTCATTGACTCCATCGTTAAAGCTTATTTAGGGCAAAGAGATAGGCACCCATCGCAATGGCACGACTGGCGCCCTGCCTGCTCACGGCCACACCGACGCGCTTCATCGGGTCGTAGTCGACGACCATGTCAGAGCCCGGCACACGGATTTTCACAGCCTGCCCCTTGGCAAAGGCGGCAAACTCGTCAGCGTCTTCCAGGTTGAACGCACGCATCTGCATATGTCCGACGGTGCCGCCGTTCATCATCTTCAGCGGACTGTTCAACTCACCCACCAGTGCAGGCAGAATATGACGATGGGCATTGGCTACGCCGCCGCCGATGACAACCAGTCCGTCGACGATGGTGTCGGCCATGGCGATAGCATCGCCAGCCACCTCGCCCAACTCGGCGAAGGCACGCCGGGCAGCTTCCACATTGCCTTCGCGCCGGCCGTCTGCAATCTCGCAGATGTCTTTCGGCTCCAGCTGATGGTCCTCTCCCGTCAGCTCCCTATAGACACGCTTCACGGCACGGATGGCTACGCCCTCCTCAGCGATATACTCGCGATGGATCTTGTTGCGGAAACACCAAATGTCGCCGCCCAGGCCATTGTCGCCCACAAGCAGTTCGCCATCGATGACGACACCGGCGCCGAAGCCCGTGCCGAAGGTCAGCCCCAACAGATTTCGGTAGCGTTTGGGACTGCCAGCCTCGGCGAGTCTTCGGTTGATCTCGGGCAGCACACCCGACATGGCCTCACCATAGGCAAATAGGCTGCCGTCGTTGTTGATGAATACGGGGATGCCGAACTTCTCCTCAAGGAACGGACCGAGGGCCACGCCGCCGCGGAACGACGGGAAGTTAGGCAGGTCGCCGATGATACCTGCTGCATAGTCAGCCGGACCGGGGAAGGCGAAGCTGATGGCCGACGGTGCCACGGGCACGCTGGCCTTCACGCGTTCAAAGCCTGTGACGAGCTGTCCCAGGCACTTCTCCAGATTGTCGGCACAGGCCGGCAACGAGAACGGCCTGACGATTTCCTCACCCTGCTGCATGGCCGAGAACACGAAGTTCGTACCGCCGGCATCCAGCGTCATAATCACTCTCTTGTCTTGCTTATAGTCTGTCATACTTATTTTTAGTTAAAAAGTTTATCTGCATGCAAAGATACTGCTTTTTCTTTAATAGCGTGCGACCAGAAAAGAAATTATAGATATTTAACGGCACTGACGGTCTTCGGAACATAAATAATCAGTAACTTTGCAATATAAAAGACGACATATACCACAATAAGAAAATACATCATGAAAAAGTATCTTTTGTTTGCGCTTTTCCTCTCAGCCGTCGTGGCCGCACAGGCACAGGAGCGTAAGTGGGAACATCAGTTCCATGCGTCGGCAGGCGTACAGATTGACAACAGCGACGATACGGGCAGTAGTACCCGCATTGGCTATTCGCTGGGCTATTTCCTCAAGAACAACTTCTCTGTAACGGCCGGGGCAAGCCTACGCTATGAGGTGGAGAACATGTTCGAATCTCAGGATGGTGCTGACGATGATGACTATAAGTTTGCCGACGTCGCCTTTGCCGCTCGCTACCACACCGGACGCTGGACGCTTGGCCTCGGTCCCGTCTTCTCCTTCTGCACGGGAAACGACACTTATTACATTGATGCCAACCCTCGCGACCCTATGAACGGCAAGAAGAAGCTCCACACCTTCGGCTTTGGCATGCAGCCATCGGTAATGTACAGTCTGGGACGTCACTTCCGTCTGGGTCTGGAAGGACGCATTGGTCTGAACGACATGCGTATCGACTATGGGCGCTACCACGAGACCAACCGTTTCCACTGCCTTTGGCTGACGCTGGCAGCAACGATTTAAATGAGAAATGAGAAATGAAAAATGAGAAATGAGAAATGGTCTGCCGGGGCACAACCAACTCATTCCTCATTTCTCATTCCTCATTTCTCATTTCTCATTCCTCATTGACTCCGTCGATACCCGCAAGACTCACGTTAACTTCTAAGCCTCCCCGCAGGGGCAGCGTCGGCTTGAAGTTAAACGGTCGCTTTGCGGGCATTCCTCATTTCTCATTTCTCATTCCTCATTTCTCATTTTCTATCTCACGCTGGCCTTAATAGTGCCGCACTCGGTACCTTCAGCAG
>CAMNII010000037.1 GCA_946540435.1 uncultured Prevotella sp. | reverse complement strand
GCCCTGGGCTGAGATCTTTCTGGCCCTTCAGGCCGTTTTTACCGGACAGCAATAGAAAAAAATGAGAAATGCCCGCAAAGCGACCGATTAACGGCGGCACGATGATGCCCCTGCGGGGAGTGCCAGCCGTTTACGTGAGTATTGCGGGTATCGACGGAGTCAATGAAAAATGAGGAATGAGGAATGAGGAATGAGAAATGAGAAATGAGAAATGAGGAATGAAAAATAATTAGCCCTTGCAGGTCAGCAACGCCATCTGCAAGGGCTAATTATTTTTTTTGTGTATAGTCATTGGGGAAACCAATAGTTTGCTTTTATTGATAGATGATGGTCAGGAGGCTTCTGCAGCATTCGTCGACAGCCTGCCGGATTTGTTCTGGTGTGACGCTGTCGATGAGTGGGAAGAGGTCGGCAACGTCGCGTGCGATGCCTTGATGGAGGAAACTCTTGCTGATGTCGAGTGCTACGGCCTCGCGGTTATCCATGGCTACGCCCAGCTGTCCTTTCAGCTGTCGGCGGGCATCGTTCAGCTGTCTTTCGGTGAGCGGATGCTGCCTGAAGCGTTCTATCTCGCCGTGTACGAGTCGCAGACAGCGGTCGGTGTCGGCGGGGTCGCATCCGAAGTAAACGGACCATGTCCCGGTGTCCTGATAGCTGGTGAGGGCTCCCTCAACGGTGTATACCAGTCCGCGGCGTTCGCGCAGCGACATGTTCAGCCGTGCGTTCATGGCGGGTCCGGCGATGATGTTGTTGAAGAGGTAGAGGGCCATGCGCAGGGGGTGGGAGATGGCATAGGCCTTGGTGCCTATCATGACGTGTGCCTGATGGGTTCCTCTGTTGCGCACGATGGTGCGGCTGTCGGTGAGAGCCTGCATGCGGCTTGCCTCTTCGGGCTGCTGGCGCCGTGTGGTGTTGAGAGGCCGCAGGGTCTGTCCGCGGAAGGCGGGAATACTCTTGATGTCGGCCAGCGAAGCGCCCATGACGAAGAGTACGGCATTCTCCGGCCGGTAGTGGCGGCGCATGAAGCGTTGCACGTCGGACGAAGTATACTGTCTGACCTGTTCTGCTTCGCCGAGGATGCTGTGGCCCAGCGGATGTCCGCTGAAGATGACGTTCTCGAAGTCGTCGTAGATCAGTTCGGCGGGTGAGTCGTTATAGCTTTCTATCTCGTCGCACACCACCTCGCGTTCTTTCTCGAGTTCAGCATCGGGTGAGGTGCTGTTGAAGACGAGGTCGGTGAGCAGGTCGAGTGCCCGTCGGGTGTGGTCCCGCAGGATGGTGGCATGGAAGGTGGTGTCGTCTTTCGTGGTGAAGGCGTTGAGGTCGCCGCCGACACGGTCGAGGCACGTCATCACCTGCCAGGCCTTCCTCGTGGCGGTGCCTTTGAAGGCCATGTGTTCACAGAGGTGGGCCAGTCCTTCTTCGCCTGGAGCTTCGTCGCGTGTGCCGGCGCCGACACGGTAGCCTGCGTAGACCACCTGTGCGTCGGTGGGGCAGTGGACGATACGCAGGCCGTTGTCGAGGATATAGGTATTGCGCTCCATCAGGCCTTCTTCCTGCACATGCAATAGATGCCGAGGATAATGAATGGTATGCTCAGCAGCTGTCCCATGTTGAAGAGCATGCCGCTTTCGAAGTCTACCTGGTCGGCCTTGGTATACTCGATGAAGAAGCGGAAGGTGAAGATATAGGTGAGACAGAAGCCGAAGAAGAATCCTGTGCCGACGGTGGCTTTCGGCTGCTGTCCGTTGATGGCGGGCTGTTTCTTATAGTGGTTGTATATCAGCACCATGATGACGAAGAGCAGGGCGTAGGCGATGGCTTCGTAGAGCTGTCCGGGATGGCGTGGGAGCATGTCTACGCGTTCGAAGATGAACGCCCAGGGTACGTCGGTGGGCTTGCCGATGATCTCGGAGTTCATCAGGTTGCCGAGTCGGATGAAGCAGGCGGTGATGCCGGTGGCGATGGCGATATTGTCGAGCACGTGCCAGAGGTTCATCTTCGTATGGCGGCAGTAGAGCCACAGGGCAATCATCAGTCCGAGGGTGCCTCCGTGGGATGCCAGTCCGGCATATCCGGTGAAGTGCCATCCGTCGGCGAGTTTCTTGGCGGGGAGGAGCATCTCGAGGAAGTGCTGGAAGCTCGTCAGGTAGTAGTCGGGCTCGTAGAACAGGCAGTGGCCCAGCCGTGCGCCGACGAGGATGCCTACGAAGCAGTAGATGAAGAGCGGTTCGAAGAGTTCGTCTTTCACCTTCTGGTCTTTATACAGCCATCGCACCATGAAGTAGGCGGCGACGAGTCCGACGAGCCAGCACATGGAATACCAGCGCAGGGAGATGGGTCCCAGATGCATCATCACTTCTGAGGGGTTCCACACGATGAAGTTGAATAGTGTTGCCATCATATTTCCTTATGGTTTCTTTTTGGGGTGACTTATACGTTGAAGCGGAAGTGCATGATGTCGCCGTCCTGCACGACATAGTCCTTGCCCTCGATGCCCATCTTTCCGGCTTCCTTGACGGCTGCCTCGGAGCCGTAGTGGATGTAGTCGTCGTACTTGATGACTTCGGCGCGTATGAATCCTTTCTCGAAGTCGGTGTGGATGACGCCGGCACACTGCGGTGCTTTCCATCCGCGTTTGTATGTCCATGCCTTCACCTCCATCTCTCCGGCGGTGATGAATGTCTCGAGGTTGAGCAGTGCATAGGCCTTTTTGATGAGGCGGTTGACACCGCTCTCTTCGAGGCCGAGTTCTTCGAGGAACAGCTGCTTGTCTTCGTAGTTGTCCAACTCGGCGATGTCCTCCTCGGTCTTGGCGGCGATGACCATCATCTCGGCTCCCTCCTCCTTGGCGAGGGCTTCCACGCGTGCGGTCATGGCGTTGCCGCTCTTGGCTTCGGCCTCGCCGACGTTGCAGACGTAGAGCACGGGCTTGGCGGTGAGCAGGAAGAGGTTGCGGGCAGCGTCCTGTTCTTCCTTCGTGTCGAAGGTGACGACGCGTGCGTTCTTGCCTTGCTCGAGCACCTCCTTATAGGCGGTGAGGACTTTGGCGAGCACCTTGGCGTCTTTGTTGCCTGCTGCTGCCGTCTTCTGCACCTTTGCCATCTGGCTTTCGATGGTCTCAAGGTCTTTCAGCTGCAGCTCGGTGTCGATGATTTCCTTGTCGCGGATGGGGTCGATGGTGCCGTCGACATGGGTGATGTTGTCGTCTTCGAAGCAGCGCAGCACATGGATGATGGCATCCGTCTCGCGGATGTTTCCGAGGAATTTGTTTCCCAGTCCTTCGCCTTTCGAGGCGCCTTTGACGAGTCCTGCGATGTCGACGATTTCGCAGGTGGCGGGAACGATGCGTCCGGGGTGTACGAGTTCAGCCAGGCGGGTGAGCCGCTCGTCGGGAACGGTGATGATGCCTACGTTGGGCTCAATCGTGCAGAAGGGGAAGTTTGCTGCCTGTGCCTTTGCGCTTGAGAGGCAGTTGAAGAGTGTTGACTTGCCGACGTTAGGCAGTCCTACGATACCACATTTTAATGCCATTATTCTTTCTTTTTGTTATTTCTCTGCAAAGTTACACATAAAGTGTGAGAGGTGTTGCCGGCATGCCGGTAAATTAAGTTTATTTATAAGAGTTGTTCCTCTTTGCCGTTTATTTTCCTGATGGTTTCGCGGATATAATCCTTGAAGGCATCGGGAGCGAGGATATCGATATCTTCGAAGAGTCCCATGACGAAGCGTCCGATGCCGAGGAAGCTGACGACATTGGTCGTGAAGAGCCAGTGGCCGTCGCCGTCGGGTGTGAAGCAGGGTGCTGAGTGGGGGTGTTCCTCGAGCATGAGGTTGTGGGCCAGCTGTCCCATGCGGAGGCTGACGGGAATCTGTTCTTCTCCGCTGAAGAGGAAGATGTCGGTGTATACCTCGCGGTGCTTCTTCTCTGCCGTCCACTCGGCATCGAGGATCTGTACGCTCTCGATGCGTGCCAGGCGGTAGGTCTTGTTCTTGTGGCTCTTGATTTCGTGGCAGCGGATGTCGAGGCCGTTGTTCAGTATCTGGAAGGGTTCGACGTAGCGGTCGGCGACGGTTCGGCTGTGGGGTGAGGAGTAGTTCTTGAGCACCACCACTTTCTTCGCGGCAATGGCAGCGCGTAGGGTCTGCAGGTTGCTGTTGATATGGTGGAGGTGGCTGCCGTCGTCTTCTTCGCCGAGATAGTAGTGGCGTTCGAGTTTGCTGCGGATGGAGCGTACCATGAGGTCTTCGTTGTCGACGTCGCTGAGCAGCTGGTTGAGGAAGCGTGCCTCGTCGGTGGAGAAGGAGAGGTTTTCGAAGAGCTGCCGGAAGTAGGGCGACCAGCGGTCGATGTAATAGTTGTTCCCGCTGTTGTAGACAAGGAAGCCGCTGTCGCGCAACTGTTTCAGGTAGTTGTAAACGGAACGTTTGGTAATCCCAAGCTTCTTGGCCAGGAGGTCGGGGGTGTAGCGTGCGCTTTCGGTGAGGAGGAGCAGCAGCTCGAGGTCGCGACTGTAGTTAGCCTTCATGGTTGTCATCATGGATTAAAAGTCGAGTGTCAGTTCCTGTGGGGTTCCCAGCAGGTTGTAGCTCATGCGATGGTAGGGTGTCGCGCCGTACTGTCGGATGGCCTCGCGGTGTTTCTTCGTGGGGTAGCCTTTGTTCGACAGCCAGTCGTATTGCGGGTATTCCTCGGCCAGCCGGTTCATATAGTCATCGCGATAGGTCTTGGCGAGTATCGATGCGGCGGCGATGGACAGGTATTTGGCATCGCCCTTGACGATGCAGGTGTGGGGCAGTGAGGCGTAGGGTTTGAACTTGTTGCCGTCGACGATGACGGCCTGCGGACGTATGGTGAGGGCGTCGAGGGCGCGGTGCATGGCCATGATGGAGGCGTTGAGGATGTTGATACGGTCGATCTCCTCGGGAGTGACGATGCCGATGGCCCATGCCAGTGCTTCGCTTTCGATGACGTCGCGCAGGGCGTAGCGCTGTCGTTCGCTGAGCTGCTTGGAGTCGTTGAGCAGCGCATTGCTATAGTCGGGAGGGAGGATGACGGCGGCGGCATAGACGCTGCCTGCCAGGCAGCCTCGTCCGGCTTCATCGCATCCGGCTTCGACGAGTCCTTCGTAGTAGTGGTTCTTGAGCATAGGCTGGAGGGTTAGAACATGGTGACGACACGTTTCAGGGCTTCGGTGAAGATGTCGATGTCCTCGGGTGTGTTATAGAGGGCAAACGATGCTCTCACTGTGCCGGCCACACCGAGGCGGGTCATCAGCGGCTGTGCACAGTGGTGGCCGGTACGCACCGCCACGCCCAGCCGGTCGAGCAGTGTGCCGATGTCCAGGTGGTGGATGCCGTGGATATTGAAGCTTACCACGGCTGCCGCATCCGTGGTGTCGCTATGTCCGTAGACGGTGACGCCGTCGACTTCTTTCAGCCGTTGTATACAATAGTGGGTGAGGGCCTGCTCGTGGGCTTTGACAGCAGGCAGTCCGATGGCGGTGATGTAGTCGATGGCCGCTGCCAGGCCGTGTGTGGCGATATAGTCGGGGGTGCCGGCCTCGAACTTGAAGGGCAGGCGTTCGAAGGTGGTATGCTCCCACGTCACCCGGTCGATCATCTCACCGCCGCCTTGATAGGGTGGCATGCGGTCGAGCCATGATGCCTTGCCGTAGAGCACGCCGATGCCTGTCGGTCCGTAGAGCTTGTGGCCGCTGAACGCATAGAAGTCGCAGTCGAGGGCCTCGACGTCGACCGTCAGGTGGGGTGCTCCCTGTGCGCCGTCGACCATGACGGGAACACCAGCGGCATGGGCCATGCGGATGATGTCAGCTATGGGGTTCACCGTTCCGAGCACATTGCTCACGTGGGCAATGCTCACCAGCTTCACCCGTGGGCTGTCGAGCAGCCGGGCAAAGGCCTGTAGGTCCAGCTGCAGGTCGGCTGTGAGGGGGATATGCCTGACGACGATGCCATGGCGCGTGGCCTGCAACTGCCATGGCACAATATTCGAGTGGTGCTCCATCTCGCTGACGATGACTTCGTCACCGGGCTTAAGGAAGGCTTCGCAGAAACTGGACGCTACGAGGTTGACGGCCTCCGTGGTACCGCGGGTGAAGACAATCTCCTCGCTCTTTGCCGCATGGATGAACGAGCGCACCCGTTCACGAGCCGCCTCGTGCAGGTCGGTGGCCTGCTGTGAGAGGTAGTGTACGCCGCGATGTACGTTGGCATTGGCATTGAGATACTCCTCGCGCATCGCGTCGAGCACGCACAGCGGCTTCTGTGTCGTGGCGGCATTGTCAAGATAGACCAGCGGACGGCCATAGACCTCTCTGCTCAGGATGGGGAAGTCGGCACGTATGGCAGCAATACTCTTCAAATATTCCATTGCTTGTTTCGATTACAAATAGGGGTTATCCAACCGTTCCTTCGAGGGATACGGAGAGGAGCTTCTGTGCCTCGACGGCGAACTCCATGGGGAGCTTGTTCAGAACATCCTTGGCATAGCCGTTGACGATGAGGCCGACGGCCTGCTCCGTAGGGATGCCGCGCTGGTTGCAGTAGAAGAGCTGGTCTTCAGAGATTTTCGACGTGGTGGCTTCGTGCTCTACGATGGCGCTGTCGTTATGGATGTCCATATAGGGGAAGGTGTGGGCTCCGCATTGAGAGCCTAAGAGCAGGGAGTCGCACGATGAGTAGTTGCGGGCACCGTCGGCCGTGGATGTGGCACGGACGAGTCCCCGGTAGGAGTTCTGAGAGTGTCCCGCGGAGATGCCTTTCGAGATGATGGTCGACCGGGTGTTGCGGCCCATGTGGATCATCTTCGTCCCGGTGTCGGCCTCCTGATAGTTGTTGGTGACGGCAACGCTGTAGAACTCGGCCACGCTGTTGTCGCCGCGGAGGATGCACGACGGATATTTCCAGGTGATGGCCGATCCCGTCTCTACCTGTGTCCATGAGAGTTTCGAGGCTTCGCCGCGCAGGTCGCCGCGTTTGGTGACGAGGTTCAGCACGCCGCCCTTTCCTTCTTCGTCGCCGGGATACCAGTTCTGCACGGTGGAGTATTTCACTTCCGCGCGGTCGTTGACGATGATCTCGACGATGGCGGCATGGAGCTGGTTCTCGTCGCGCATGGGTGCGGTGCAGCCTTCGAGATAGCTGACGTAGGCGTCGTCGTCGGCGATGATGAGTGTGCGCTCGAACTGCCCCGTGTTGCGGGCATTGATGCGGAAGTAGGAGCTGAGCTCCATGGGGCAGCGCACGCCTTTGGGTATATAGACGAAGGAGCCGTCGGAGAACACTGCTGAGTTCAGGGCGGCATAGAAATTATCGCGGTAGGGCACTACCGTGCCGAGGTACTGCCGTACCAAGTCGGGATGCTCCTTGATGGCTTCGCCGATGGAGCAGAAGATGATGCCTTTCTCGCGCAGTTTCTCCTTGAAGGTGGTCTTCACGCTGACGGAGTCCATGATGGCGTCGACGGCAGTGTTACCGCTCAGCGCAAGGCGTTCCTCGAGGGGTATGCCCAGCTTGTCGAAGGTCTTCTCGAGTTCGGGGTCTATCTTTCCGTCGGACGAGGCGGCAGGTTTCTTGGCGGTAGGGTCGGCATAGTAGGAGATGGCCTGATAGTCGATGGGGGGCAGGTGTACGTGTCCCCAGGTGGGCTGTTCAAGGGTGAGCCAGTGGCGGAAGGCCTGCAGACGGAAGTCGAGCATCCACTGCGGCTCGCCTTTCTTCGATGAGATGAGTCGGACGGTTTCTTCGGTGAGTCCTGTCTGTATGATTTCGGTGTGTATGTCGGTGGTGAAGCCGAACTCGTATTTCTGCTCGGCTACCTCGCGTACATATTTATTCTTATCGTCCATAGACTATGCGTGTGCGGAATGTCTTCTTGTTTGTCGGGGTGGGGCGTCAGTGGAGGGTGATGGTCTCCACAGGGGATATCTCACACTGGAGGAATCGCTGTGCCGACTGTCGGAAGGTGTCGGCGTTCTCGGTGGTGAGATAGCTGACGGTGCCCTGTCGTGAGCAACGTCGTTCGATGGCGGGGTGTCGCAGCAGGTAGTCGGCCAGCGATGCCGACACATAGGCGCCCTGCGGAATAATGTTGACCTGCTCGGGTACGTATCGGCGCAGGCTGTTGAGCAACAAGGGGTAGTGGGTGCAGCCGAGGATGATGGTGTCGATGAGCGGGTCGGCCTGCATAAGTTGCCTGACACGCTTCTCTACGAAATAGTCGGTGCCGGGACTGTCGGCCTCACCGGCTTCGACGAGGGCTGCCCAGAGTGGACAGGCCTGTCCGGTGACGGTGACGTCGGGGTAGAGTTTGTTGATTTCGAGCGTGTAGCTGTTGCTGCGGATGGTACCCTCTGTGGCGAGGATGCCGACATGGCGGCTGTGGGTGATGGCACCGATGGCCTCTACGGTAGGGCGGATGACACCGAGCACGCGGCGGTCGGGGTCGCCCCATCGTGGCAGGTCGTGCTGCTGGATGGTGCGCAGTGCCTTTGCCGATGCGGTGTTGCAGCCCAGGATGACGAGTGTGCAGCCACGGCTGAAGAGGTGCTCCACGGCTTGCCGGGTGAACTCGTAGACGACATCGAACGAGCGCGCACCGTATGGTGCACGGGCGTTGTCGCCCAGGTACAGGTAGTCGTACTGGGGTAGCTGCTTGCGGATGGCATCAAGGATGGTCAGTCCGCCGTAGCCGGAGTCGAAGATTCCTATCGGTCCCAAAGATTGGTGATGAATGTGTGATGACGATGATGCTGTCATGCGTTGCGCAGCGACGTTGTCACTTGGCTTGCAGGATGCTGAGGAGCGTGGCATTGATGTCTTCTCCGCGTGTGGGGTCGACCCATGGCAGGGTGTCTCCGTCGGTGTTGATGATGAAGGCATAGCCGCGGATGGCAGCCAGCTGTCCCATGGCCTCGCTCACACGTGCCTTCAGGGGTGCGAGTGCGTCTTGCTCGGCCTGCTGCAGCAGTCGTTGGGCTTCCTGCTTGAATGCAACGTTGCGGTCGAGGAGGTCCTGAAGCTCGTTCTGGCGTTTCTTCAGGATGGACGGTGCGAAGTCTCGCTGTCCCTCGAGGAAGTCTTCGTATTTACGGTTGAACTCGTCCTCTACGCGTTTGGCCTCGGCATCATACTGCTTGCGCAGCGTGGCGATGTCCTGCTGTACCTTTTGGTATTCGGTCATGCTCTTCAGGATGGTGGAGTAGCTGAAGTATCCGAAGAGGTAGGTCTGCGGTGCCTCTGCCGTTTGCGGTGCGGGCTGTGGCAGTACGGGCTCTTGCACGTCCTGTGCCTGCAGGGCCATTGCTGTTGTCATGGTGAGCAGGAGGGAAAGGATTTTCTTGGTCATGGTGTGATGTTTTTTGCGGTTTCTATCGAGGGATGCTTGTCCTCAAAACAATAATCCGACTTCGTGCATGTGCCATCGGTTGTGCCGGTGGGTGGCATGCACGAAATCAGAATTTGTTCTCTCTAAGGGAGTATTATTTCATCTTGGCCAGCTCAGCCTTCACGTCGGCGGTGATGTCTTTGGCATCGTTGCCTACGAATACCATGGCCTGAGCATCGAAGATATAGGTGTAGTTGCCAGCCTTACCCACGTTGTCGATGGCAGTGTGGATTTTGGTATAGATGGGCTGGAGTTTCTCCTGCTGTGCCTTCTGGATGTCGCTCTGAGCGAGCTGTGCGGCTTCCTGGATTTTCTGCTGCATCTCGCCGAGTTCCTTCTCTACCTCATCTTTCTTGGTCTGGTTCATGGTGCTCTGCGTCTTCTGGTATTCTTCTACCTTGCGCTGGAACTCGGTCTGCATGGCCTGCAGGGCGTTTTCTTTTTCCTGGCTGAGAGCCTGCAGCTCACCGTTCACCTTTGCGATGTCGGGAAGGGTCTGAAGGATGGCCTGTGAATCTACGTGTCCGAATTTCTGTGCGAAGATGCTCATCGGTGCGAAGAGCATCATCATGATGATGATTTTTTTCATTGCTGTTAAATGTTTTTTCGTTATTCTTTTTGTGATTATAATCGTTGCTGTTTCGCGGTGTTATCCGTTGCTGTGCTTAGTTGCCGTATCCGAGTTTCTGCAGCACTTCGTTGGAGATGTCGATCTTGGGTGAGCCGAAGATGATGCCGGAGTCGGATGCACGGTCGAGGACGAGGCTGTAGCCGCGTGTCTCGGAGATGTCCTTGACGGCGTTCCATATCTCGTCTTGTATGTTTTTGAGCAGGCTCTCGCGTTTCTTGTAGAGTTCGCCCTCGGGTCCGAAGTATTTGCGTTTGAGGTCGCTGGCTTCTTTTTCTTTCTTCATGATGGCTTCCTGACGGTCTTTCTTCTGCTCTTCGCTGAGGAAGACGACTTCGTTCTGATAGTTCTTATACATGGTGGCAGCCTCGGTGTTCAGGGCTTCCACCTCGGCCTGCCATTTCTTCGACACCTGATTGAGCTGTTCGTTGGCACGCTCATAGGCGGGGATATTCTTGGTGATATACTCCATGTCGACGAGGGCAAACTTCTGTGCGGATGCTGTTGTCATTCCGCAGATGGCGCAGATGGCGCAGAGAATGATTTTCTTCATATTTCCTGTCTTTTTGGTTTTGTTGTCTCTCTTTGTTATGTTGACGCGTTGTTGCGTGAAAAGTTGCATGCCGTTTGTGATTATTAACGATTGGCATCAGAATTCCTGTCCGAGGACGAAGTGGAACTGTGAGCCTCCCTTGTTTCCAAATACTTTGTCGAAGCCGTATGCCCAGTCGATACCCATCAGTCCGACCATGGGCAGGTAGATGCGTACGCCGGCACCAGCGGAGCGTTTGAGTTCGAAGGGGTTGAAGTTCTTGGTGTCGTTCCATGCGTTACCGCCTTCGAGGAATCCCAGTCCGTAGATGGTGGTGTTGCCCAGCAGGAAGGGGTAGCGCAGCTCGAGTGTGAAGCGGTCGTAGGCATAGCCTTCGTATCCCCACGGTGTGAGGGATCCGTTGTCGTAGCCTCGCAGTCCGATGGTTTCTTCGGCATAGCCTGTGGAGTATCCGCTCATGCCGTCGCCTCCGACATAGAAGGTTTCGAAAGGTGACTTCTTATATTTGTTGTAGGAGCCGAGCAGTCCGAGTTCCACGCGTGTCATGAGCACGAAGGTCTTCGGAGCGCTGGAGAGTGCGGTGAAGGTGCGTGCCTTGAACTTCCACTTGTGGTATTCAATCCATTTGAACTTCTCCTGTTGCTCGGCATTGTAGCTTGCCGAACGTGAGTCTGTGGCGAGGTTCTGGTAGTCTTTTCCGTCACATTTCGACCAGGGTGGCGTGACGGTGACGGATGCCATGAATTCTGAGCCGCGACGTGGGAAGAGCGGGTTGTCGGTTGATGTACGGCTGAGCTGCAGGCTGAGGTTGAGGTTGTTGGAGTTTCCGGTGGTGAGGAGGAAGTACTGCCAGTTTTTCAGCATGTAGCGGGTGAAGGCGAGCTGTACGTAGAGCTGGAAGTAGTCGTCGGGCCAGCGCAGTCGTGTACCCCATCCGAGAGATGCGCCCATGAGTTTGACGTATTTGTCGGGGTCGTAATAGCTCTCGTAGTTGTTATAGTAGCCTCCGTATCCTCCATAGCCGTAGGGGTTATAGTAGGAGCCGTAGCCGTACATATAGTTATAGTAGTTGTTGCGCCATGCGGAGTTATAGTAGTTGCTCGACACGTCGCTCTGCTTGGAGTAGTAGGTGCCGACGGAGAACTGGATGGGTCGCTTGCCGCCGAACCATCCGGTGGAGTAACTGGCGTTGTAGGAGCGGTAGTAGGTTCCGTTGGTCTGGAAGTTCAGTCCGAGCACCTCTCCGTCGCCGATGGGCATGATGCCTCGGTGTTCGCGGTTTTTGTTGAAGAGGTTGCGCATGGAGAAGTTGTTGAGCTTCAGTCCTACACGTCCGATGACGCCGGTCTGTCCCCATCCGAGTGAGAATTCTATCTGGTCGTTGGTTTTCTGTTCGAGGTTCCAGTTGATGTCGACGGTACCGTTTTCGTAGTCGAGTTGTGTGTCGGGCGATACGGACTCGGGGTCGAAGTGTCCTGTAGAGGCGAGTTCTCGTGCCGTACGCATGAGCGACTCTTTAGAGAAGAGGTCGCCGGGCTTGGTGGTGAGCTCGCGTCGGATGACGTTTTCGTAGAGTCTGTCATTACCGTTGATGCGGATGTGGTTGAGGTGTGCCTGCTGGTTTTCCACGATGCGTATCTCCAGGTCGATGGAGTCGCCTACGATGTTCAGGTCGACGGGTGTGACCTGCGAGAAGACGTATCCGTTGTTGTAGTAGTTGTTGGCTACGGCATCGTCGTCTTCGTGGAGTCGCTTGTTGAGTTTCGTCTGGTCGTAGACATCGCCTTTCTTCATGTTGAGGATGTCGTTCAGGCCTGGTGCGGCTCCTGTCCGGTTGGTGGGATAGACGGTGTTGCCCACCCATGTGATGTTGCGCAGGTAGTATTTGCGTCCTTCGTTCACCTTGACGTAGATGTTGACGTGTTTATAGTCGTTGTTCCATACGCTGTCCTCGACGATGGTGGCGTCGCGGTAGCCCAGCTCGTTGTATTTGGCGATGAGTTTCCGCTTGTCTTCCTTCCAGCGTTCGGGAGTGAACTTTTTGGATTTGAGGAAGGTGCTGAGTTTCCCGGCCTCGTGGGTTTTGGAGAAGGCACCTTTCCTGAACAGTCCGCCTTTGATTTTCTTGTCGGGCAGTGCGCTGTTGCCATCGATGATGATGTTGCGTACGCGCATCTTCTCTTTCTTGTCGACGATGACATCGAGGATAATCTGTCCTTTGTGTTCGGGGTCATCGCGTTGTACGACGTCGATGTCGGCATTCTTGAATCCTTTGTCCTCGAAGTATTTCTTTCCCCATACCTTGGCCTGTGTGGCGCGGTTGGCATGATACTGCATGCCGGGAGCGAGGGGCAGTTTCTTCTCGAGGTCCTCGCGCTCGGACTTTTTCATGCCGAGGTAGTTGATCTGTGAGATGCGTGGCAGTCCTTTGAGCCGGAGGTTGAGGTAGATCTTGTTGTTGACGATGGAGTCGGCGGTGATGGAGACCTGAGAGAACATTCCTTGCTTCCACAGGCGTTTGACGGCATCGGTGATGTCGAGTCCCGGCAGCGATACCTCTTGTCCTACGGATAGTCCGCTGATGGGGATGATCATATAGTCCTCGTATCCTTCGAGTCCTGTCATGGTGATGCCTCCGATGGTGTATACCTTCGGGCTCCCGGCATAGGAGAATTCGGGATAGATGATCTTGTCCTGTGCCTGGATGGGTGTGAAGAATGCGGTGTGGAGGGTGAAGAGTGCCATGCATAGCAGCATCTTGCCCGTTATCACGTTCTTTCTCTTCCCTTTGTCGCCATTGATGCCGGCGGTAGCAATTTCTTTGTTCTTCATTCGTTATTATAGCCCTTTCGGGCGATTTTTCTCCTGCCGGGCAGTGTGGGGTGTGTCCTGTTCCGGCTTATTCGAAAAAATCATTGTTCGTTGTTGTCTTCTTCCACCTGTGCTTCTGTCTTTCCGTAGCGGCGCTGTCGTTTCTGATAGTCGGCGATGGCCTTGTGGAGGTCTTCCTCGGTGAAGGCTGGCCAGTAGGTGTCGCAGAAGTACAGTTCTGTATATGCAATCTGCCAGAGCAGGTAGTTGGAAATGCGTTGTTCGCCTCCGGTGCGTATGAGCAGGTCGGGGTCGGGCATGAAGTTGGTGGTGAGGCGCTGGCTGAAGGTCTCCTCGGTGATGTCCTGCGGCCAGATGCCTCCGGTGCGGAAGGTCTTCAGCAGGTTGCTCGGATAATCTTCGTCGCGTATCTCGCTGACGATGCTGCGCACGGCATTGATAATTTCCCATCTGCTGCTGTAGCTAAGTGCCACCACCATGGTCATCGCATCGTTGTTCTTGGTGTGCTCTTCTGTCTCGGCGAGTTTGCGGTCTACCTCTTCGGGTATGCGGCTGCGGTCGCCGATGACGCGGAAGCGCACGTTGTTCTTCATGAAGATTTCGTCTTCGAGTGAGGTGAGGACGAGTCCCATGAGGGCGGTCACTTCTTCGGCCGGTCTGTTCCAGTTTTCTGTTGAGAAGGTGTAGAGGGTCAGGAACTTCACGCCCAGCCGGGTACACTCCGACGTGATACGTCTGACGGTGTCCACGCCGGCCTGGTGTCCGTAGTTGCGCGGCTGGCCTTGCTCTGCAGCCCAGCGTCCGTTGCCGTCCATGATGATGGCAATGTGTTGCGGTATGTTGTTTCTGTCGAGTTCTACCATATCTTGTTTGTTATTCTTGCTGTTGCTATTCGTCGGCGTTGTGGCATGTTCTGCACTTGGCCATGAAGGAGTAGGTGAGTGACAGTTGTAACATGCTGTAGCAGTCGGTGTTCTTGAAGATGCCGCTGCTCTTTACTTCGTAGGGGTCTTTGATGCCGTCGAGCTCATCGCTTTGCGAGAAGTGCATGGCCCATTCCAATCCGAGGTTCAGGCGGTCGGCGATTTTGTATTTCATTCCGATGCCCAGCGGCATGTTGACGGTGACGGGCTTCTTGTCGTTCGACGTCGAGGCGTAGGTCAGTCCGAGTCCTCCGAAGAGGTAGGGTACGAGGCGTTTGGCACCCCGGTATTCGCGTCCTGTGCCGTAGGGCCAGAGGTTGTATTCGTAGGTGGCGCTGACGTCGACGAGGTTGGTGTTGAAGTCGTATTGTGTCGTGCTGAAGGCGGGGTAGTAGGTGTTGACGTTTGCCGACGACCCCTTCAGCTTGCCGTAGCTGGCGGTGGCTTTCACGCCCGACCGTGGGTTGAAGAGCCGGCGGAACACCAGCTGTGCCATAGGCTGCTGACCCTTGAGGATGTTGCCGTTGCAGTCGCCTTCGTAGGCCACGAGTCCCACGCCTCCGCCTATCTCGGCAAGGTATTCCACGTCGCCTTGTGCACGCGCTATCGTGGTGGCGGCGAGGAGCAGGAGGATGAGCAGGGTCTTCTTCATTGTCGTGGTGTGTGGGTGTTATTTGGTGATGGCGGTCTCAGGAGTGGCCCATCCGAGCCTGTTGAGGCGTCCGCGCCACAGTTTTCCGTTCTTGCCGTCGGCCAGCCAGATGTAGTTGTCACTGTCCACGGCCATGGCATAGGCACTGCCGTCGGGTGCGAAGTCTGCGGGCAGACTCAAGAGGGTGGACTCTTCCCAGGTGAGTCCTTTGTCGCGGCTGATGTAGAGCGGTGAGAGTTGGCCGTCGTCCGTGGTTCCGCAGACGATGATGTTTCCGTCGTAGGCTATGGCCTGCAGGCTGGTGAGTGCGGGCAGTGTATGGCGGTTGTCGGACGTCGGCTTATACAGGAACCATTCTGTTTCCTCGGCATAGTCGGTATTGTCTTCGGTCTTCACCCAGATGGTGATGTTGTCGGTGGAATTGATGCGGGTGTTGTGCCCGATGAGCACAAGGGTGTGGATGTTGTCGTTGCCTTTAGCGGGCAGTGCCACGAGGTGCAGGTCGTCATTGGGGAAGGCATTGGCATTGGCCTCTTCAATCTTCTCGTCATGCCACACGTATTGGCTGCTGGAGGCGTCGAAGACGGCCGATTTCATCTTGCCGTCGTTGGTGAGGGCGTAGAGGCGGTTGGTGTGGTAGCCTACCAACTGGCTGATGTCCGTCAGGTCGCCGTAGTTGTTATAGTCCTGCCAGAAGGGTCCTGCCGTCGTGTTGAGGTCGATGGTGTAGAGGTGCTGCTGGTGGATGGTGACGGGTGGCTGTCCTGCGGTGATGGTCAGGCTGCGGTAGGCATTGGCCTCCATCGGAGTGTCCTGACGGTTGTCGTTGATGTAGCTGCTCAGAAGTCCATCGGCCATGGTGTATATGGCGCTGTGGGTGGCCGTGTTGTCGGAATACAGGGCAACGAAGCTGTCGGGTGTCGCTACGGCGCGCATGCGGATGTCGCCGTCAGCGTGCGTGAGGTCGGCGAGTCCTTCGCCGAGGAGTGTCCAGTTGAAGACGTCGGGTTGCTGCTGGTGCACGTTTACCGTGACCTTGTATTTGGCGCTTTCCGTTCCACTGTTGCTGTAGGCAACGAACGTTCTTGGCTGTGTGAAGTCGATGGAGTCTTTGTTGCTGTAGTATTTCAGGGTGTCGCTGGCGATGTTCTTGATGGCGATGGTGGCGTAGTTCATGCTCGACACGTTGCAGATGACGTGTGCCACATCGGTGCCATAAGGCAGCGAGTCGGTGTTGTAGATCTCGTGGCTGACCTGGTCGATATAGAACTTATAGCTGCTGCCGTTGACGGTACTCTTCACCACACTGTCGGTACCTGCCGACGAGGTGTAGTGGGTGTATTGGTTGAGTGTGCCGAGCGAGAATGCGGTGATGGCGGCATCGTGGGTGAGTACGATTTCTTCGTTGTCGCTGCCGAGGCATGCTGTCATGATGACCGACATCATGGCGATGGCTGCCGTGTGGATGGTGAAGTATTTCAGTTTCATTGTCTATGCTTTCTTTTTCGATGCCCTCTGTCTGTTGCTGACGGTTGGGCACACTTTTAGCATGCAAATTTACGTAGAAATCTGCAAAAAGCTTTCTTTTTTGCAACTTTATTAGTTAAAACAAACATTCCGAGGCGTTTTTTTAAGTTCTATTAATAAAAAAAGCGGATAGATGGCGCCTTATAAAAAGAAAAAGAGGAAGACATCATCGCTGACGCCGGCCTCCATAAGATTTCAGTTATCTGACAAAAAGATAACTTCTTCTTTAACCTTAAAAATCTATCAAACTACTAACCTAATGAAAACTTATTATGAAAAACCTATTAATGTGTGACATATTCTCACGAATATGTTGCAAAGATACATTGTTTTGATAGAAGGCGCAAGTATATAGTGGTAAAAAATATAGACAGAGATTATTTATTGATTTATATCAAAATATTTATCAAGTCTTGTCCGACTGTCGATCGTGGAGGGCGTCTTCTGTCTGGATGAAGAAAAAAGTAGCCCCGGACGACAGAACGCCCAGGGCTACAAGAGATGTTATGTTTAATTTAATAATTTACAGCTGAGGACCAGCGGCGACGACCAAGGATGTTCGTTGCCTTGGCAGCTG
>CAMNII010000036.1 GCA_946540435.1 uncultured Prevotella sp. | reverse complement strand
TGGTGAAGTTGAACTTGTTCTTCAGAATATAGAAGTCGATACCGATATCGTCCTTGCGGGCTACTTCCCATGTGACGCCGTTCGATGCCATCTGCGTGAAGTGGATACCTCCAAAGGCATTTGCACCGCCCTGTGCCCAGGCATAGCCTGTGCCGGTGGTTTCGATATTATACAGATAGGGGAAGCGGATACCGGTATTGTCGTTACCGACCTTACCATGAGAGTAGCGGATCTTGAACATGTCGATCCAAGGAGCTATCTTCTGCACGAAGGGCTCTTCACCGATGTTCCAGGCTACCGACCATGCGGGGAAGAAACCCCAGCGGTGTTTGTCGGCAAAGTTCTCAGAACCGTTGTAACCGAAGTTGTAGTCGAGGAAGTAGCGGCTCTTGTAGTTGTAGGTTGCCTGAGCGGCCAGACCCTGGTTCTTACGTGAGATGGCGTTACGGATATCTGTTCCGAGGTTCTGCGTGGAGATGTTCTGGTCCTGAGTGAACTTGATGTTCACACCGAACTGGTGGGCCTTGAGGAACTGACGGTCCCAGTGGAGGAGTACATCGAGGAACTCACGACGTGAACCGCTGTTCGATGACGACTGTGTCATGTCCTTGCGGTTGAAGACGCGGTTGAACTCGAGTGCACCGGTCTCGGTGTCACGCTTGACGACTTCGTAGAGCGCCGGCATCATGATGTGGTGGATGGCGTTCGTGTTATAGGTGTCGTAACCGAAGCGTGCGGTGAGGCGCATACCCCTGGTGATGAAGCCAAGGTCTTGCTCCAGGGTGACGTTCGACTGAAGATTGTTGTTCCACGACGTGTTGTAACCCGTCTGTGTGGCAGAAGCCCAGGGGTTGACATAGTTCATATTAACGGAATTGGCCTCAATGGTCATGCTCGAACCGTCTTCAAATCCCAGTGTCTGCTCTCCTGTCTCCACGGCACCGATTGACGGTACGAAGCCGTTGGAATAGAGCACAGGCGAATACAGGGCGTTGTAACCGAAGAGCTGTCCCCATACGCGGTCGTCGCCAAGACCTGGTGAGTTGCGTGTTGACAGGTCACCCGAGACGCCGAGTTTCAGGACGGTCGTCGGAGTGATGTCGACGTCGAGGTTCATACGGTAGTTCCAACGGCGATAGTTGGCATTGGTATTGTACTTCTCGCGGAGGGTACCGTCGGTCTTGTACATACCCTGGTCATCGTTGTAGGCAGCGGAGACATAGTAACGGGCTGTCTCACCGCCACCGCTGAGGTTCAGGTTGGCACGATAGCTCATGGCGCCGTCCTTGAGCAGGAGCTCCTGCCAGTCGACGTTAGGATAGAGGTCGGGATCCAGGCCTGTGCGGATGAGCTCGAGTTCAGCAGGCTGATAGAGCACACCGAGGTTACGGGTGATGCGGGCCTCGTTGATGAGGTTGGCATAGGTGATACCGTCTACGAACTCCGGCGTGATGGTACGCGTATTGTAAGAGGTCTCGACCTTGGCATTGATATTGATCTTACCTGCCTGTCCGTGCTTGGTGGTAATCAGGATTACACCGTTAGCACCCTTCGAACCGTAGATAGCCGTTGCCGATGCGTCTTTCAGCACGGAAAACGACTCGATATCTTCGATGTTCAGGTCGTCGATGTTGTCGCGCTCGAAGCCGTCGACAAGGATATAGGCCGACGAGCCGGCACCGAAGGTAGAGATACCACGTACCCAGAACTGAGAGGTGTTCTTACCGGGCTGACCTGACGACTGGTATGCGATGATACCCGGAACGTTACCCTGAAGGGTATTGGTCAGATTAGAGGTAGAATAGTGCTTCAGGTCGGTCATGTTCACATTGGTCACAGCACCGGTCACGGTGAGTTTCTTCTGCGAACCGAAACCGGTTACCACGACTTCGTCGACTGCATTGGTGACTTCCTCCTCCATGGTGATGTCGTATCTGGTCTTACCATCCTTGACAAGGACTTCCTGAGTCTGGAAACCAATGAACGAGAAGACGAGGGTCTGATATTCAGCGACCTTGATTTTATAGTTACCGTCGATATCGGTGATGGCTCCAAGGCCGACATTACCCTTCACGGTGACGCTCACACCGATGAGCGGCTCACCGGTATTGTCGATAACCGTACCGGTCACTTCAACTGGATTCTGTGCCAAAGCACCTACTGCGATGCCCAGCAACATGATGAATGTCAATATATACTTTTTCATAATCATTCCGTTAGATTAGGTTACTCATTTACACCCTCCATCTCCTCATCGTCGGGCTCCTCGATAGTAATCGTACGGAACTGACGGTTACCGGTATCCAGAATATAGAAAATCAGGGTGTTGTTACCCGTCACCTTGTCTACATGAACATCGTTCACAATGCCGGTAGGACGATTGAAGCGTGCTACGTCGCGAAGTTCACCGTTCTCGGAGCCATAAGCTCTGTTGTCAGCGTGAGTGTTACGGCTACCGCCGGCATAGGTACGGACAATGCCCTCTGGTGTCAGCAGACGGATGGCGTTGGCTGCACGAGAGTCATTGACGTCAATATTATAGGTGCTCGTATTGTCGGAGATGTAGAAGTCGTAGATATCAGCCTTTCCGGCAGCTTCGTATTCGTCGTTCTTGACGAAGGTGCCCTGGTAGGGACGCGAGAACTTGGCATTCGTTCCTACACCATCCTGCAGACCGGCATCACCGAGTGATCCGGCAATCGTGTAAGCGGGAAGGAAGCGACGGCTCTCCTCGTCATAGTCGGTACGGAGCACGTAGTAGCGGTTGATAACCACGATATAGGCATACTTGCCGCTCGGGTGAACGTCGAGCTGCATCTCGTAACCGGTATCCTGTACCTGATAGAGCAGTTCGATGGCATCGTTCTCACGGCCGTTAGGATTCCATGCATCGGGAGCCTTGGCATTGGGATCATCCTCATCGGGAACGTAGGTGGCGATTTCGTACACCTTGTCCCAATAAGCATCGAAGTCCAGACGGAGGATCGTACCATCCGTATAGCAGGTGAAGTAAAGCTCCTTATGATAGGTCTCACCCTTCGACTCGTCGAAAGGCAGCACCACGGCACTGTTACACTGGTTGTAGTTACAGAGCTGGGTCACATTGGAGTTTTTACTGAAGTTACCCTGCTGGTCGCGGTCAACGATATACACACAGTGGGCTTTGTAGTTCACGTCATAGTTGTCACCTACGACGATGAGGTGCTCACGCCAGCGGAGCTCGTTCGGCGTAGCCTGGTTCTTCACCCACTGGGCATCGGCATAACCGATAAGTTCGCCACGCTCGGAATACTGGAACGGGTCGACGGCGAAGTCGATGGTACGGATACGCTCGTTGTTGAACTTACCCAGCGGAATGATGGTATCGATACGACGCTTCTTCAGGTCGATGAGCTGGATACCATGCTGCGTTCCGACAGAGAACGGCTCCTGGTCATAGAGGACGAAGAGCTGGTCGTGGTTGTAGGGTGAGAACTGCATGATACCATCCTTCTGGGCACCGGCATAGCGAACGCCATCCTCGCCATCGAACGGTCCATCGACCCATCCCTGAGTATCATCGGCATTTCTGTAACCTGCCAGACGACCCACAACCATCTTACGGTCGTAGACGAATTTCTTCTCGGCCACACAGCTCTGAACACCGGTAGACTGATTACCGATGGAAAGCTCGATGTTTCCGAGGAAGGCCTTAGAGGGTACATAGGCGTACATGCAGTCGCCCTTAACACTTACGACAACAGCTTGCTTGTTACCAATCTTCAGGTCGACCAACGACGTGTCGTTACCGAAGTTTGTTCCCTTGATAACAATCTGTTGTCCCACACCGCCTGTTTCAGGCGTGAATCCTGTGATGGTGATAGGCTTCGACGGATCAAAGTCGGGAGCCTTCGAGACTCCGACATAGTCGTCAATATTGATTGTGCCATCCTCAAAGACACCACAACTGGTCATCGAGAACAGAGAAAGCGCAATCGCAAAGACACCCATCGGAAGTCGCATCTTCTTAAGGTTCATTTTCATGTGATTTTTAATTTAGGTTTATGATTAAATTGTTAGAATTATTATTGCTACAATAAGGGCATTACTCCGCTGCATTGAGTTTGTCGGCGAGGACTTTCATCCAGAAGCCGCCGATGACGGAGCGGGCCTTGAAGCCCACCATGCGTGAGGTCTTCGTGTCGTACCAGTCGGAGATGGGCACGCGAGACGGTGTCACGTTGATATACTCATACAACGGATCAACGAACTTCAGGAAGGTCTTCGTGTCGTCGGCCATGGCAGCGGTCCACATGATCCAGTCGTTCTTGGTGTAGTCCTTACGGATGTCGAGGGGCAGTCCGTACTTGTTCTGCTTCTTCAGATAATACTTCACCTCGCGCTGCATGGCGTTGTTGGGGAAGATGTTGATGCCCCAGAGCTTGTCCCACACCATGTTGTACTTCTGGCTCCAGGTGTCCTTGCGGTCGAAGGCCAGACGGTAGTGGTCGCCTTCACGAGCGTCCTGCTCCCACTTCTTGGCCATCTCCTTGGCTTTGTTCATGTACTTGTCGTACTCAGCCTTGTCGCCCTTGAGCTTGGCCATCTCGGCAAAGCCTGCCACACCCATGATGGCTTTGATGGACAGGTTGCAGTTGTGGGCCCAGTGGCCGGCGAAGTCGTCGGTGCAGAGCTGGTTCGACGGGTCCTGACCGTTCTCGACGAGGTAGTCGGTCCAGGTGCGCATGACGTCCCAGTACTTGGCGACGTAGTTCACGTTGCCTTCGATCTTCGAGATCATGGCGGCGAGGGTCAGCATGTTGCCGGCTTCCTCGAGCGGCATGTCGCCTCCGTAGACCTGTCCGTTGGCTATCGGGTAGGTGCCGAGGTCGTGGGCGGCGAAGGGCTTGGTCCAGCGGCCGGAGAGGGAGTAGTCGAAGATGGAGGTCATCATGGCTTTCTGCAGGTCGGGGTTGTAGACGAGGAACAGCGGTGCCTCGGGATAGGTCAGGTCGACGGTGTTCACGCAGCCGTTGGAGTTGTTCTCCTTGGAGAAGAAGAGCAGGTTGCCGTCTTTGTCCTCGAAGAGCTTGTGGGCGGCGATGACGTGGCGGTAGGAGGCGGAGAGGATCTCGGCGTACTTCTTGTTGCCGGCGTTGAAGCCGTCGTCGTAGATGCGGCGGTCGAGGTCGCGGCAGCGCTTCATGATGGTGGTGTAGTTGCGGTTGAGTTTCTCGAAGGCGTCGAAGATGGTGACCTTTCCTTCGTGTGCCCAGTATCCCTTATAGCGCTCGTACATATACTCGATGTCGAAGATCTCGTCGTAGCCGATGAGCATGTAGGATGCTGCGCGGTCGCTGACGGTTCCGAAGTCGTGGGTATAGGCGAGTACGGGCTGCTCGACGGCCTTATAGGCGTTGATGACGCGGTGTCCGCGCGACAGGCGTCCTTCGCTGACGAAGGCGTCGCGCTGCTCCTGGTCGGTGCCGAGGCTCACGTTGCCGTTGTAGTTAGGCAGGTAGAGGTATCCCCAGTCGATGCAGATGCCGTCGCCTTTCTTGGCGAGGATGGGCTGGTCGATGGTTCCTGTCTTGAGGTAGCGTACGCCCTTCTGAATGGTCACTGACGACTGTGTGGGCTGGTTGGCTTTGTTCACGGCGATGCGTGCGTCGGCCGAGAGGTACAGCTGCACCTTATGCGGCTTGCCGTCGGTGGGACGTACCTGATAGGAGATGTAGTTGACGGGTGTGGAGAGCATGTCGAGGTCGTCGATGAGCATGGGTGCCGTGAAGACGAGGTCGAGGTCGACGGGTCCGCACTGCATGGTGTAGTAGGTGTTGGTGGCGAGCACGTCGACGGACTTCTGCACGGCCTGCCGGATGTTGGCGTCGGTCTTGGAGATGTTGCGGTAGAGTCCTACGTCGACGAGAGCGCCGCCGGTGTTGTTATAGCAGTGTATGGCGATGACGTTCTTGCCTGCCTTGAGAAGGTCTTTCTTCTCACCGTTGAGTCGCACCTGCACGCCCTCGACGAGTTCCATGGTGCCTTTGCCCACCTGTGTGCCGTTGAGGTAGACCTCGCAGGCATCGTCGTGGGAGAAGACGAGGTAGAGGTCGCCCTGCAGCTGCTCGGGTGTGAGCTCTACGGTGCGGCGCACCCAGATGTCGGAGTGCTCGTCGGTCCAGCGTGTGCGGATGAAGCTGTTGTTATCGGTGCCGAAGGCTCCTTCGCCCTCTCGCCACTGGCTGTCGTCGAAGTCGACGGCCTGCCATCCGTCGGCAGGCTTCTGACGTACGAAGCGTCCCTTCCATGCACCCTCGTCGGCCATGGGCACGACGGTCTCGAGCATCTGGCTGTTGGGTGTTCCCATGAAGCGGTAGGTCTGTCCGTCGACGCGGAGCAGTCCGGTGAGCGGCATCTCATCGTTGGTCCAGTGGCGTGTGGAGCCGGTGTTCAGCTCGTCGTAGGGCGACCAGATGGAGAAGTAGGGGTCGTTGACCACCAGGGGTACCGAGGGCACACGCAGGTCGGTGGCCTTGTAGGGTTTGAAGACGTCGGCCGATTGCGCCTGTGCAACCGCCGTGGAGGCCAGGATGGCCAGCAGAGTGAACATTTTTTTCATCGCGTATATATATTTAAATGTTGTTTGTTTTTATGACATCTGCTGTTATAGATGCTATCCGCCACTACTTATCGGCATCTGCTTTCCGTGCCGCGCATCAGCTTTCCGTGCCGCGCATCAGTGGTAGTTCCGATGGGCCAGCTCTTTTTCCGAACACTGTGGACACAGTCCCTTGAGCACGTAGTTGACGGAGCTGAGGACGAAGCCGTCGGGCAGTGGCACGACGGGTACGTGGAGGTGTTTCAGACAGAAGGTGCGGTGGCAGCTGGTACAGAAGAAGTGTGTGTGCTCATCGTCGACGGTGCAGTCGCAGTCGTCGCTGCATACGGCATACTTCAGTGCTCCGGAGCCGTCGTCTATGGCATGGATGAGGCGATGGAGGAGGAAGAGCGACAGGGTTCGCGAGATGGTGGATTTGTCGAGGTTGGGGAGGTATCGCTCGAGGTCGGGCAGTGACACGGCCTCATTCCCCCGCGTCATCTCGCGGAGGATGAGCAGTCGGGCCGCGGTGGGCCGTATGTCGCGGTGCTCGAGCTGATGTACGAAAAAGTCTTCGTTGGTCATCACTCTGCAAATTTACACAGAAAAAACGAGCCCTGCAAATTATTAAGGAGATTTTATTGCCGGATTTTCCGGAAGTTCCGGAAGTTCCGGAGATTCCGGAGTTTCCGGGTTATCCGGAGTTTCCGGAGATTCCGGAATCCCCGGACAATCCGGAATGATTACTTGCCGGCAGCCGCCTTCCAGTTGAAGATGCGGAAGAAGAAGGGCCGCGTGAAGTCGGCCGATCCGGCGTAGGTGTAGTTGTCGGCAGTGTTGCCTGCCTTGGTGCATGCCGAGACGACCAGTTCTCCGCTTCGCGACAGCTCGGGATGAGCAAACACGTTCCCGATCTGTGCGTAGGTGGTGATGCCTACCTTGTCGATGAACGACGGCAGGTTGAAGAGCATCACCTGATTGTCGAAGGGACCGGTTGGCGCTGCGGCACTGTAGAGGTACACCTCGGTGCTGTTGGCCACGGCCTGTGTCAGCATGTAGTAGGTGCCGTTGTCGCAGAAGATGGTGGGATGTACGGCGAGGTATCCGTTGGCCATGATGTTGGAGCGTGCCACCTCGTCGGCCGTGGGGAAGGTGGTCTGCCAGCGCATGACACCCGTTGTGGCATCGCGCACGTAGTACTCCCATGGGCTGGTGAGGTCGTGTGTCTGCGAGCGTGCGACGAAGATGTTCTGTCCTGAGACGCCATAGATATAGCTGTGGCCGTCGGCATCGGCGAAGACAGCCTGTCCGGTGGGGATGGAGCCGGTAATGAAGAGGTGGCTGGGCTCGGCTGCCATGGCGAGGAAGTCGCCGCTCTGAGGCTTGTAGTCGTTCACGGCAGTGCCGTAGCGTCCCTCGGGGATGGCTCCGGAGAGGCTGTACTGCGTCATCGTGACGCCATTGCTGTTGTCGGTCATCACGCGTGCGCCTCGCCAGAGCATCTGCACCTTTCCGTCGGCGACGACGGCGCCTCCGATGCGGTAGGCCTGGTCGCCGTCGACCTCTCCGCGGGCGATGGCCTCTTCGGTCTTGCCTTTTGCATTGGGATGTCGCATGAAGGTGCGGCTATAGAGGTAGCCGTCGGCATTGGGGTCGGTCCAGTTGACATAGTCGGCGAGGGCGATGAGGTCGGCTGGAGTCTCGCCCACCTTCCCGTTGTGAGCACGCTGTACGAGCAGCATGTTCAGGGGCACGTTGCCGCTGAGGCGGGTGCGTTCGGCAGCGTCGACGACACCGAAATAGCTGTCGTTGAACGCCCAGAGGATGCTGCCGTCGGGCAGCAGGGTTGAGATGCCTCCGCAGCCGCCGTTCCATCCTGTTGTCCGACTGAAGATGTTGTTGTATTTCAGGTCCTTATAGACGAAGACATTGTCAGCCTGGCGTCCCACATCGGGGATGAGCTCGAGCTGCCAGTCGGCATCGACGTCGGGCGGTGTGACGGTCTGCCGTTCGGGGTTGACCAGCATATCATCGTATTCGGTCTGGATGATGTCGTAGTCGTCACAAGCTGTGAAGGCCATGGCAGCAATGGCACATGCCATGGTGAAAAAGTGTTTTTTCATATCCTTTACCTTTTTTGTTCTGATCATGATTCGTTACGGTTAGTTCAGTCTTACCATCTGCTCGTGTACCATGTGCCAGAGGGGTTGTCCGTTGGCCGTCTCGGTGGGCAGGCGATAGCAGTAGTTGAGGGTGAAGGTGCCGTCGGCGGGGTTGAAGAACGAGACGAGCTCAGTGCCTGTTGCCAGGTCGTGGGCGGCGGTGGTGAGGACGCAGCTGCTGCCTTCGTTCATCGGCTCTACGGTGACGACGTTGACAGGGATGGTCTTGCCGGTGGGCAGTCCGTCGTCGCCGAGGATGGGCTGCTGCCAGATGTCATCGGTGACGGTGAGTCGCAGTCCCTGCTGGCTGATGACATCGTCGCTGCTCGACTGTGTTGCGCCGGGTAGGATGCGCACGGCCTTCTCGGAGATGGGTGTCATCAGCTTCGTGGCATTGAACACCTGCGGCTCGTCGCCGTCGACAGCCGTTGTCCATGTGGTGCCGTCACTGGTCATGTTGATGGTGGTGCCGTACATCTGGTAGTAGGTGACGTCCTGCGTGGTGGCATAGTCGTTCTTCATGAAGATGCGGAAGAGGACGTAGCTCTTCTGTGCGGAATACTGGTAGTCGCTGACGCTGGCAATCTCGACCGGCAGGAAGTAGGTCTTCGTGGGGTTGAGGCGGTCGATGCCCACCACGACGGGGAACTTGGTATAGGGATTGTCGGGTGTGATGGTGACGGTCCACCCCTCGGGAGTGGTATAGGCATTCTCAGGCAGTATCTCGGCGTAGTCGGCATAGCTGGTGCCGTAGGTGCGCTGGTTGTACTCGCGCAGCAGTTCCGCTGCCGGCCTTAGTGTGACGGTGACATCGTGGTCGACGGGTGTCGACCCGGACATATACACGGAGATATATCCCACGGAGTTCTCTCCGAAAGCGTACTCCTGTCCGAAGATGTTATAGTCATTGCTCACCAGGTAGCATTCCTTGCGATACTGCTCATCGTTATAGAACTCCCGTTCGCTGCATGCCGTCAGGGCGAGCAGCCATGCGGCACCAGCCGTCAGGAGCATGCCACTGAAGATGTTTTTTCTCATATATAACTCTTAAACTCTTAAACTCTTAAACAACTATAAACTCTCAACTCTCAACTACTTCTCCCATCCGGGGTTCTGGTCGAGGGTGGGCACCTTGCGCAACTCGTCCTTATGGATGGGCAGGAGAATCATCTTACGGTCGAAGAAGCGTTCGCGGATGCTGGCATACTGGATGTTCACAGGGGCATAGAATCCTGCCCACTGCGCGGCATCGGTGTTGCAGCCGGTCAGCGGCTCACGTTCGAGTTGTTCGACGATGCCCCATCGGCGCACGTCGTAGAAGCGCAGTCCCTCATGGAAGAATTCCACGGCACGCTCACGGACGATGAGGTTCTGGATGGTCTCCGGCGATGCCAGTTCCTCGGCGGTGAGTCCCGGCAGTCCTGCACGGTAGCGTACGAGGTTGAACGCCTTGGCAATCTCCTCGGTGTCGCGTGAGAAGGTCTGTCCGTCGACGGTATGTGACGTCCGGAGGTTGTTCAGCGCCTCGGCATAGTTCAGCAGCACCTCGGCATAGCGCAGGATGGGATATACCTTCGAGACGACGATGGAGCCGTTGCCAGTGCGTGCGTCGCGGGGATGCACCCATTTGCGGCATGCATAGCCGGTGACGTAATACACGCCGGAGTAGGCAGCGCGCGTCTTTCCGCTGTTGCCGCCATTGAAATAGTCGGCAGCCACATTCTTCTTTCCCGCATCGTCGCATGAGCTCATGAACCAGTAGGAATGGGAGAAGGCGATGTTGGCATAGAATCGCGGTTCGCGGTTGTCGTAGGCCTTGAAGGTTCCGGCCTTGATGATATAGAAGTCGGGCGAGATGATCTTGTCGGCAGCGGTCTTGCAGTTGCTGTCGTAAGGTCTGTTCTCATAGGGATAGTCGATGCTGGCATGGTTGATGTCGCGGCCGTCGGCCATGAGATACATGTCGACCATGCGCTGGGGGACGCTGACCGTTCCGTTGCCGCCATACTGCAGCGGGAAGCAGTTGCCGCCATATCCCGACACGTTGGAGGCGGTGCCCCAGATGAGCTCGGGATTGGTGTAGGCCGGTGCCTCGCCGTTGAAGTTATCGGAGTAGGAGCGGTAGGGGTCGATGCCACCGGGGCCGTCGGGATAGTCGCTGACGCCTGCCGGCAGATACTGTGAGGCATAGAGGCCGTTATCAGGGACGGTGTAGAGGCTGTACTGGTGCATGTCGATGACTTTCTTTGCCGCTGCGGCAGCGACGGCCCATTTCTGTTCGTCGTACTCCTGGGAGATATAATGCACACCGTCGCTCTGGCGGGTGAAGTCGCTATAGTAGCGACGGGCCACGTCGCCGCCGTTGAACAGCGGACTGGCCTGCTGCAGACGGATGCGCGAGACGAGGGCCAGGGCGGCGCCCTTCGTGGGAGCATAGACCATATCGGTGGAGTTCTTCACCGGCAGGTTCTCGGCAGCAGCCTCCAGCTCCGTGCAGATATAGTCGGCTGTCTCGTCGAAGGTGGCACGGTAGCGACGGTAGATGTCAGGCTCGCCGTTCACCTCGAGGATTTCGTCGCCGAGGAGCAGTGCCGGCCCGTAGTTTCGGAAGATCCAGAAATAGGCATAGGCCCTGAGGAAGCGCACCTGAGCCCGGAACTCAATCTTGTCGAACGAGTTCATGGGTACTTCGTTGATCTTGGAGAGGATGATGTTGCACTTGCGGATAATCTGGTAGCAGGAGCCCCAGCAGTTGAACTCGTTGCTGGTGTAGTCGACCTCGCCGGTGGTGAGCAGCGTTCCCGCATAGCGGATGGGTGCCATGCCGCCCCAGGTGTACCCCGGTGCGATGGCCTCGTCAGAGCCTGTCACGCCGGGCAGCGAGCAGTCGGCATAGTTGTGTTCGTAGATTTCCGCCTCATTGGGCAGCATGGCGACGGCGCCGTTGAAATACTGCTTGACATGGTTCTCGCTGGAGAAGATGGAGTCTTCCTGGAAAGTATCCTCGAAATACTCATCCACATTCAGATAGTCGCAAGCGGTGAAGGCCAGTGGTGCCATCATCAGGAGCATCAGATATATGATATTCTTTCTGTTCATGGTCTGTTTTCCTTTCTGTCGGTTAGAAGGTGAAATAAAGCTGCAGTGAATAACGTGCCGGGATGGGATAGGCCTGGCCGCAGTCGCGTGCCTGCTCGGGGTCGAAGATCTTCACCGAGTTCCACACGTGGAGGTTCTCGGCCATCAGCATGATGTCCACAAAGCGGATGTTGAGCGAATTCTGCAGGAACGTGTTCTTCAGCCGGTAGCTGAGACTGAGCTCCTGCAGGCGCAGGTAGCGGGCATTACCCATCCAGAAGGTCGACGGCTGCACATTGTTGGTGTTGTAGCCATAGTACAGGCGGGGGAAGCGGGCATTGGGATTCTCCGTCGACGGGTCGCCGCTGTAGTCGGCGGAGATCCATCGGTTGGCGGGGTCGGCAGCGGTCTTGATGACATTACCCACGGGTCCCTGGTTGAAGGCGATGTATCCGTCGAACTTGTCGGCGTTTCTGCCACCATAGAGGAACTTGTTGTCGCCGGTACCCTTGAAGAGCACGTTCAGCGTCAGGTTCTTATAGCGCAGCTCGCCACCGAGGCCATACATCAGCTGCGGCGAATCGGCATTGGCGAAGAGGGGCACGCGGTCGTCAGTGGTGATCTTACCGTCGCCGTTGACATCCTTGTATTTGATATCGCCGGGACGGACGGTGCCAAACTGCGAGGGACTCATGGCGACGTCTTGCTCGTCCTTGAAGAGTCCGAGGGCGATATATCCGCGCTGCACATTATTGCCGTAGCCGGCCTGGCGCAGGTAGGGATAGGGCTGTTCGGCCTGCTCCCAGTTCTCAATCTTGTTCTTCGACAGCGTGAAGTTACCACGGAGCGTCAGATGCCAGTTCTTGTTGAAAGAATGGATGAACGTGAAGTTGCCGTCGCCACCCCAGCTCTTCATCGAGCCTACATTACCGAAAGGCATCTGTATGGCACCGACATAGGCGGGTATCTGCGTGCGCTGCTGGAAGATGTTGTCGCGACGGTCGAGGAAGTAGTCGATGGTCATCGAGAACTTCTCATCGAACAGGTGGAGGTCAAGGCCGAGGTCGAACTTCTTGGCCTTCTCCCACTCCAGGTTGTCGGCACCCACCTGTTGCTCGGTGATGGTACCGAGGCCGCCCCATCGCCCGAAGGATGTCTCGCTCTGCCGGATGAGGGTCAGGTAGGGATAGCGGCGGACGGAGATCTGGTCGTTACCGACGAGACCGTAGGAGGCGCGCACCTTCAGGAACGACAGCCATGGCATCTTGTCCTTGACCAGCTTATACTGCGAAGGCACCCATGCCAGGGCGGCAGCGGGGAAGAAGCCGAACTGGCGGCCGGGCTGGAAGTTCTCCGAGCCGGTATATCCGAAGTTGATATCAGCGAAATAGGTGTCCATCAGTCCGTAGGTGAATCGTCCCGACAGGCTCTGATAGCGATGCGGGATAGCATCCATGCTACTGCTCTTTCCTGACTCCACGGAGTCTTCCATGCGATAGTAGAGGAGTCCGCCAAAGCGGTGGATGCCGAAGGCACGGTCGTAGTTGACGGTAGCATCGAGCAACAGCTTGCGCCACCACCACGACGTGCTGGTATAGTACATCTGTGTCTCGGTGACACGCTGTGCCAGGCGCAGCGCACCGTCGGCGGTACGTCCCGTGGCGATATACAGCGGCGGCATCTTATAGCGCATTTCGCGATAGTTGCCTTTATTGTTGTAGGTACCCTGGATCTTCGCCGTCAGTCCCTTCGTAATCATCGAGAGGTCTTGCGTAATGCTCATCGTGACGAGGTTGTCGCTGTTACGGTCTTTGGCATTGCCGGTATAGTTCAGCAGCACGTAGGGCGACGTCTGGTCGCCGGCGCCGACGGCAGGCAGGTAGCCATTGGAGTAGCGCAGCGGATACTTCAGCGGGGTGGTCTTGGCCTGCGAAGACCACAGCCAGTCGGTGAGGCTGGTGCTCAGCGCGCTGGACCCCATGCTGGGCCGCATGTTCACCGACATGAAGCCCGTTGCCCCGATATACACCTTCGTGGTCTTGGTCAGGTCGATGTCGAGGTTCAGACGATAGTTATAGGTATTATACCCCACGCCCTTATTATACTTCGAGTCGTTGGAGGACTTATAGGCCGACGACTCATTGGACATGCCGAGCGACGCGAAGTAGCGGGCGATGCTGCTGCCACCCTGTGCACTGACATAATACGTGCGCTGCAGCGACGTATTGTTGAGGATGGCATCGCGCCAGTCGACATCGGGGTAGAGGTCGGGGTCCAGTCCGTACTTGATGATGTCGAGCTCCGTCTGGTTGTAGATGGGCTCCATGCCCGATGCCGCCGCGGCCTCGTTGGCGAGGTTGGCATAGTCGTAGCCACCGATGAACTCGGGCATGTGCTTGAGTTGCGACAGCGTGAAGTTGGCACGTCCCTTGATGATGAGTTTGTTTTCTGAGCCGTGCTTCGTCGTGATGAGCACCACGCCATTAGCACCGCGGTTACCATAGACAGCAGTGGCGGCAGCATCCTTGAGCACGGAGAACGACTCGATGTCGGCGGCATCGATAGAACTCAGCGTGCCCTCGATGCCATCGATGAGGACGAGGGCGCCGCTGTTGTATCCGAAGGTGCCGATGCCGCGCACCCAGAACTCGGAGATGTTCTTTCCGGGCTCGCCGGAGCGCTGTACGGCAATGATGCCGGGCACACGTCCGGCAAGGGTGTTCTGTATGTTGGTTGAGGGTACTTCCAGCTCTTTCGGGTCGACGGTGGAGATGGCACCGGCGACACTGATCTTACGCTGCGTGCCGAGGCCGACGACGACGACCTCGTCGACCGTCGCGTCTTCAGGCTCCAGCTGAATGGTTAAGGCTGACGGCTGGTCGGTCGTCACACGCGTCTCTTTCTTCTTATATCCCAGGAAGGACGTGACGACGATATCGTATTTCTTGACTTTCAGCGTGAACTCGCCATCGACATTGGTCACCGAGCCCACACCAGGCATGTCTTTCACGTAGACGCTGGCACCCGGTATAGGTTCCTTCAGCTCATCGACGACGACGCCTTTGAGGAGGATGGCCTTCTCATCTTGCGCTGCAGCAAACGGCACGAGGCAGACGAGGGCAAACAACAGGCTTATGATTCGTTGCATATATATAAAGATGATAATTATATAATAATGTATTTACAAGTCACGATAGTTGCCGAAGACTATTCAATGGCCACGCGGCGTATGGCACGGTTTCTGGAGTCGCCCACATAGATGATGCCATCATTGTCGACGGCAATGCCCACGGGAGTATCGAAGAGGGCCGTCTCGCCGGTACCGTTCTCATAGCCCGGCTGGCGGGGCTGTCCGGCCACGGTGCTGACGAACCCTGTCGCCATGACAATCTTGCGGATGCAGTGGTTGTTGGCATCGGCGATATACATGTTTCGGTCTTTGTCGATACAGAGCTGGCGAGGCGAGTCGAAGAGGGCCTGGGTGCGCTGGCCATCCATAAAGCCGGCAGAGCCTGACGACGATCCGGCATAGACGGAGAGACGGCGCGTCTCGAAGTCGTAGAGCCACACACTGTTGGAGCCGGTATTGGTGAAGTAGAGCTTGGTATCGTCGGCAGGGTCGAAGGCCATGCCGTCGCACTCGCCGTTCTTAGTAGCAAAGCCGATGCCACTGCCCTTGTTGGGCGTGTTGGGCTCGTAGTAGCCGGAGATATTCCGCATCTCGTGCGTATTGGGGTTGATGCTGACGAAGTAGCCCTGGTCGATACGCCCATACCAGAACCCGTCAGAGGGACGCGTCACGAACATGTGCTTGCACGCCAAGGCATTCAGACCCTCGATCAGGATTTCGGGACTCCAGTCAGGATTTTCGACATCGTTGCCTTCGGCATCCTTGATGGTGCGGACATTGTTCTTATACTGCGAATAGCTGAACCAGAGCATGGGGCTGAAGTCGTTCTCGCGGTCGTAGTAGTACAGCTCCCCACCCATATTGCTATGGAAGCGGCAGCAGCGGTCGCGCACCTGGTCGTAGCAGATGTAAGGCGTCCCCAGGAAACCGGTAATGCCGCGTTCGAGGACACGTATCTTGCCACTCTCCTCATTGATGCAATACACCACGTTGGGATTGTTGGAGTCGAGGTCGCTCTCGGTATCCATCGTGAAATAGATGTTCTTCTTGCTGTCGCAGACGATGGGCTTGCTGATTTCCTTGTTGAACTGCACCGTAGCCAGGTCCTCGCCGCCGACGGGGTAGTTTGTGGCACTCTTGTCGCCACCGACGAGCGTGGTCACATTGGTCTGGATCTGATAGTCGAAGAAGTCGGCAAACGTAACGGTCTTGTCAGCCACATGCACGGTGATACGGCAGTGGTTGTCGACAGTGCCATCGTCGAGATAGCGACCGGGCAGACGGGGAGCGAGTACAAGGATGTGGTCGCCCGACGACCCGAGCACGGGTGCCTCCTTGTCGTTGAAGAATACGTGAATCTGCGACACGTCGGTGCCGAAGTTACTGCCTCTCAGGATGACCTGCGTGGCCAGTGGTCCGGTGGTCGGCGCGAACGACTCTGCCACTACCGGCTGCGAGGCGTCGAAGGGTACTCCCTTCTGTTCGTCATCGTCGTTGCAGGCTGTGGTGCACAGCGCCAATGCCGACACTATGGTCAGCATTCGCAGCAGCATCAAACTTTTACCTTTTTTCATTATCATTATTGTTATTTTATATAGTTCCTCTATTCATTACTATTATTAAGACGATTGACCAACTGTTCATTATTACCGCACCCTCAAAAAAAAATGTCTGGACGAAAAAAAGGCTGCATGGTGCAGAGGGCACCATGCAGCCTTTGTATAGAGGTTTTCCGACGGGATTACTCCCAGACGGATGATTTTCCAAGTCCGTCGGCGTCGGCATCGCCGTCGCCACCTACTACGAGGACATCGTCGTTGTCGTTACCTCCGTCAACAGAGATGCTGATGAGGAGCTGCTCCTCGTTGATGTCGAGTGACTTCAATGCAGGAATGATATATGCTTTCTTATTCATAATCGCTGTGGTTTAATTATTTTACAATGACCTTCTTACCATTCACTACATAGACACCGTTCTTGAGCGACTTGGCGTCGACCTTCTGACCGGCAATGGTGTAGACACTCTCGATGCCGACGACGTCGCCGTTCTCGAGGATGATACCGTTGGTGCTGCCGTTGACGACGAAGCGCTTAGCAAGTACGTCGCCAGGATTGTCGATGTCGTCATCGCCTACGGGCAGGTGGTCGCGGGTATCCTTGAAGTAGGCACGGAAGGCCTTCAGCTTCGAGGTCTCGTTGGCGTTCTGCTTCAGCGTGTTGCCGGCAGCGACGAAGTAGTCGTACTTCGACGGAGCCACACGGTCGTAGATACCGGTGAAGACGTAGTAGTCCTGGGTGCCACCGAGTGAAATCTGGGCAATGGCATCTGTCGTTGCGGTGACGGCGTCGAAGACGACGGGCTCGTCGGCGCTGAGCGACTTGGTAGGACGAATCAGGTACGGTGTGGCGGCGGTGATGCTGCCATCATTGGTGGTGAACTGCAGGGCATCGCCCTCGATGGTGGTGTAGGTAGCTACCTCAGTGCCTTCACCGAAGGCCTCTGCTACCTGTGCGGCAGTGAGGTTGAAGGGCAGCACGATGGTGTTCCATGTGTCGGCGACGGTGGAGCGTACAACCTTCACGCTGGTCTCGCCCTTAGCGGCCAGAGCAGCGATGGTGGCGCTGTTGTCCACATTCTCGTCGAGGGTGATGGTGTTGCCGAGATAGGTCAGGCGGATGTTGTCGAAGACAGCATAGTCAGCAACCTTCACACCGATGGTGAGCTTACCGTCGGCACCTACCTCCACGACATCGGTAGCAACCTTATAGAGACCGGTCTGGAAGAATTCCTGTGCATCGTCGAAGTTGCCGTCCTCGGCATTCATCGTGACACCCGGGAACTTGTCGGCATCAGCATCGGCAGCGGGCAGGGCAGCCTCGACGTTGCCAGCCTCGGTGGCAGCGAAGAGCTTAGCATCGCTCTTGGCGTAACCGTTGGCAGAGACTTCGTACTTACCTGCGGGCAGACCTTCGATGACCTGCTTCACTTCCTTGGCAGTCTTAATCTCAATCATATAGAAGGCACGGCAGTCCCATCCGCGGATTTCGCTGTCTTCAATGCCTTCCCATCCGCGACGTACGCGCTCCAGGTCAGAACCGGCACCGCCGACGAAGGCGAAGTTCGGGTTGTTGACGAAGATGGTAGCGTCGACAGGATTGGTCTCGTCAGCATTGGCCAGGAGGGCCTTGCGCTCATCGGCAGTGACGAGTTTCCACTGTGCGTTGAGATCGTTCTTGTAGGTCTGGTTGTTGCGCTTCTTCAGGGCGTTCCAGTAGCGGCGGCCACCGTCGCACCAGCCATCGTTCACATCGTAGACGACGTGCCAGTCGTAGTTGTCGAAGACGTTCATGTAGTAGGTCTTCTCCTTGCCCTCGACGGGTACGAAGGTCCACTTGTGTTCACCGTTCTTGTCGAAGTATTCCTCGCTCCAGTTGAAGCCGTTCCATCCGGCGCCGCTAATCTTAAATGCGGGCAGCTCGGTATTGACGGTGCTGTTGCCATCCTGTGCGAAGGTGAGTTCGATACCGGGGTTGTCGATAGACATGTGAGTGCTCCAGTCGGCGGTGAGGTCGAAGAAGAGACCGGTACCGACGTTCAGGAGGTAGTACTTGCCACCATCGACGGGCTCTTCGCCTACTACGGCGTCGACGTCGATAGCGTGGGCGGCATTAAGCTTACGGCCAGAGCGTACGCTGAAGAGCGTGTTGTTCAGTCCGTCAACCGTTGTGCCGTTGGCCAGGAAGTCTTCGGCAGCAGCGGTGTCAACACCCTCGGCCTTAGCCAGTTCAACGGTAGCCTTCAGCACGGCAACGTTGACTGCCTTGGCAGCGTTGTAGGCATTGAGGAGTGCATTGTAGGCAGCATCGACGGCGGCCGGGTCGTTCTTGTCGACATTGTTGGCAGCATCGACGGCAGTGTTCAGAGCGTTCTGAAGAGCGTCGGTGGTGTTCACGTCGCCGACCTCAGCGAGCAGGTCGTTGATCTTGTCGAGCTGGGCGTTGATGACATCCTGATCGTATTCCGAGCCGCGATAGGTCAGGCGGAAGTTATCGATGAGGATCCAAGCGGTCTTGGTGGGAGCACCGACAACCTTGGCACCGAGGCGGAGCTTACCGTCGAAGACGTTGACGACGATTTCGTCGGACTTGTACTTACCATCGGTGATGTTACGGCTGATCTGATAGACACCATCGGGAACATAGTAGTCGCCGAGCTTCTTCGTGGTACGGTCGGGAACACTCTCGGTGTTGTAGACGGAGTACGTGGAAGGCATCTGGGTCTGCTCGCCGTTGGCATAGAACCAACCGTAGTTGCCGAGTGTACCGGCGATATACTGGTTGAGGTGGTCGAGGTTCATATCAGCACCGGCAGTAGGTGTGTAAGCACCGGCTGCACTCAGGACATAAGCACCGTTGGGCAGGCCTTCGAACTCCTGATAGACATCGGTATGTGAGAGGTTCCAGGTCTCGAGGACGCGGTTCTTGTTGCCGCCTCCGTCGCCACCGATAGCAAAGCCACCGGCATCGCCCTCACGCTTCCAAGAGCTGTTCTTCTCGTAGTTGGCGGGGAAGCTATTGCCTTCGATCAACCATGTCAGGTTGACGGGATTCTCCTTAGTGGCCTTGGCAAGGGCGCCGAAACGCTCAGCCTTGGAGACGAGCTGCCATGTGCCGAGGATGTTGTCAGCAATGAAGCCGTCGTCTGTGACACCAAGCTTCTTGTCACCACAGGTGATGGTGTAGGCATTGAGCACAGGTGCATCGGGAGCAGGAGTAATGGTCCAGATGGTCACACCGTCACCGGTATCCATATACAGGTTAGAAGCGTTCACGGAGTGGTTACCCGAGAAGTAGGGGTTGATACGATAACCGCCATCCTGAGCCACGAGGCCGAAGGGGATACCATCGACATCAACCTGGGCACGTGTTGTCCAGTCGGCAGGAACCTTCTCCATGTTGTTGTTCTGCAGCCACAGTCCGCTCTCCACGTTGTAGAGATAGAAGTCGCCTTCGGCAAGCACGGAGCCTGTCCAGGGAGAGATGGCTTCGCCGAGCATCGACAAACCGAGCACGAAGGGCTGGCCGCCTGTAGACTTCAGCGTGACGCTCTTCACACCCTTGGTGATGTCGGCGTCGACAGAACCCTCATAGAGCCAGAACTCAGCACGAGAGTCTATACCGGGGAAGTCGCCCAGGTAGTTCACGGTACGCATCAGGGGGCCGTAGGCCTCATCGCCCTGGGCGTTGCCAGCGTGATACCAATCCTTATAGGTGAAGCTACCCTCGCTTGTTGTTTCGTCGGTATAGGTGATAACGGCTGTCAGGGTCTGAGGACCGTTACCGGTGGAACCGAGGAAGTAGATCTTCTCGCACTTCGGGGCACCGGCGATCTCAAGCGTACCCTCACGGCTGCCGTCGCCCATGCGCAGGGCGTTGAGGGCAGCGTAATTGACCTGATAGGTGATACCGCTCTTCGAGGTGATCATGCCGTCTTCAGGCAGACCCTTCTCAATGGTATAGCTACCGATGCCACGTCCCTTCTCATAGAGACACCAGTCGTTGTCGTCGACAGCATAGTTGGCAGTAGCCGACACGTCGGGGGTCTCGGCTACGATGTCGGCATTGAAGCCGGAGGCAACAGCCACGGCGGCCTCACCGGTAGAGAAGCCCATGATGTTGGGGTCGGCACCGCTGTTCTTCTTGATATAGACAGACACGATTTCCTTTGCGGCATCGGTATCAATCTTATACTCGTCAAGGTGAACAGCTGTCACGCCATGAGGCTGACCGTTGTTCCTGTTGATGCGGTCGAGGCCGGGGAAGGCCACGAAGGAACGGGAGTCGGTGGGAGATGAGTTCCACCAGTCTTCATACGTGAGTTCTACGGGGTCGGAAGAGGTTCCGTCTTTGTAGTTGACGGTGACGGCTACTTTCGACTGGCCGTTACCAGAGATACCCAACACCCAGAGCTGAGCCGTCTGCACGGGAGAGGCGAAGACCACCGTACCGTCCTCGGGACAGTTGACAGCCTGGCCGCCACCCTTCAGCTTAAGGGCGTTATTCTGAGAATAGTCTACGTTGTAGACATTACCGTTTTTCGAGGTTGCAGGCATCTGGGGCACACCATTGTCGTTGGTGTTCGGTACCACAACGCCCTTCACCAGGAAACCAGTACGATCGTTATCGATACCTACCGTCAGATGGTCTTGCGACGGCAAAGCCTCAACAACGATGTCAGCATTGAAGCCGCTGGTCACCTTCAGAGGAGCCAACGTGCTCTGAGCCTGAATAGCCATTGAGCTAAACAGGCCTAATCCAAAAAGAATTAGTTGCTTTTTCATGTGAATTGAACTTTTAAATATAAACTAGAAATAAAATCTTATTCAAGTTTTAGAGGCGTAAAAACACCTTCGTGCTGCAAAATTAATAAAAAATATAATAACAACAAAGAAAAATGTCACTTTTCTTTCTCGCCTTATCACGGTTTCAAATAAAAAAAATTATTGCTGTCCGGTAAACTTTTCTTTTATCTTTGATATTCCCTGTA
>CAMNII010000035.1 GCA_946540435.1 uncultured Prevotella sp. | reverse complement strand
GCACTACGGGCATCGCCGCCAATCTCACAGGCCGTCGCTACCTCGGCATCGAGCGCGAGCAGGAGTTCGTTGAAATCAGCCGCAAGCGTCGCGAGGAAATTAATAACTTCAAAGTATATGGCAACTACCGATCCAAGATAAAGGACATTGCCCGTAGCGAAATCTATGAGCCAAATTGTTTCGTTTGCGAAGAGGAAGCATTCGTTGATTTGCCTTTTTAGATTGTAGATATACATTAACTCACAAAGTATAGGATAATACTGATAATTAGGTGAGAATGATTAGAACAGCACTTGTGGGCAACGGTTTTATAATCAGATTTGAAGAGAACAAGAATTACAACAATATCTCATCAAGCAATACCCCAAAGAGGATGAGGGTTGCGAGTGGAAGGAATTCAAGAACCTGAAGAATGACTTCAGCGGTCATGGGGACAATTTCTGCAATGGGTCGTTGCAATTTAGATGCTTCCGTGGTATAGTACAAATACCATTGCTTCATATAGTGCAGGTTACGAGCAGAGAATCCGTCTTCTTGGGGGAATTCCCGTCTTAAGTCCAAACTTACCTGCTCCACAACACCAGCACCCCAACGCTCCTCTGCTTTCTTTTGCACAAGGTCACGCCCCATCTGCCAGTTGAACAACAGTTTCTCGCCATTCACTTTTACGGCAGCTTTCACCTGTGCCAAACTATAGCGATGCTCTAAATCCCCGACTTGCCTTTTATTTACGAGGTTTCTGCGTTAATCTTCTGAAATCGCTCGTTTGTTACAGACTTTTTTCGTAACTTTGCAGATTGAAACGTATTATTCACAGGACAACATGAACAAACGACTCACTATTATTGCCCTCATGGTGCTCGTCGGCGTAAGTTACCTGGCTGCCGGACGCCCTATCCTCGTGTCGCCCGTAGGAACGACAGCTGTCGGGATATGTGCCGGTGACACCATCGTCAAGGACTCCCTCAGACTGCCTGCCGACTCGCTGGCCAGCGACACGTTGGCGGCGAAGAAAGACGAGAAGAAGGAAGAGAAGAAAAACGAATATAAGGAGCTCACCGACAAGGGCGGCACCGTGCTCCACGGACTGTTCACCACCCGTCATATCGAGGACAAATGGTACTGGGAGGTACCCGACTCGATGATGGGACACCTGCTGCTCGCCGTGACACGCTATACCGCCGTACCCCAGAACTTCTCAGGGAAGTTCGCCGGCGAGGAGGTGAGCGAGGCCACCGTATACTTCGAGCGGCGCGACGCCAAGACGCTGCTCCTCAGGGCATACGTCGTCACACAGCTGGCCGACTCCACGACAAATATCTCGAAGACGCTGCGCGCATCGACCATCGACCCCATCGTGGCGGCCTTCAAAGTCATCGGGCAGCATCCCGACAGCACGGTGAGCCTCATCGAGGTGACACCGCTGTTCAAGAACGACAACAACCTGGTGGGTGTGCCCAAGCCCACGGCAACGAGCATGAAGCTCGGCGGGCTGCAGGGCGACCGCACCTTCGTCGACACGCTGAAGGTGTTCCCCATCAATATCGAGGTGCAGACCACGCGCACCTATGCCGCCAACGACGGACAGGCCTCACGGGCCGGACATACCGGCTTCGTCACCGTGGGACTGAACACCAGCATCATCCGACTGCCCGACCAGCCGATGCGCAAGCGGCTGTGGGATGAGCGCGTAGGATACTTCGTCAGCCACTTCACACAGTTCACCGACGACCAGCACAAAGCCAAGCACGAGGCATTCATCTCGCGCCACAGACTCGTGCCGAAAGACGTGGCAGCCTATCGCCGCGGCATCCTCACCGAGCCTGTGGAGCCCATCGTCTACTACATCGACCCCGCCACACCGAAACAGTGGGTGCCCTACCTCATCCAGGGCATCAACGACTGGAACGTGGCCTTCGAGGCCGCCGGCTTCAAGAATGCCATACAAGGACGCGAGTGGCCCAAGGACCGTCCGGACATGAGCGTGGAGGATGCCCGCTACTGCGTGCTCCGCTACCTGCCGGCAGAGATAGAGAATGCCTACGGACCCTGCGTCGTCGACCCCCGCAGCGGCGAAATCATCGAGAGTCATATCTGCTGGTACCACAACGTGATGAACCTCCTCACGAAATGGTATATGGTGCAGTGCGGACCCCTCGACAAGAAAGCCCAGAAGATGCAGTTCGACGAGAAACTCATGGGCGAGCTCATCCGCTTCGTCTCCTCGCACGAGGTAGGCCACACGCTCGGCCTGCGCCACAACATGGGAGCATCGAGCCAGACACCCGTGGAGAAGCTGCGCGACAAGAAATGGGTGGAGGCCCACGGCCACACCCTCAGCATCATGGACTATGCCCGCTTCAACTACGTGGCACAGCCCGAAGACAAGATTTCTGAGCGCGGCCTGTTCCCCCGCATCAACGACTACGACAAGTGGGCCATCAAATGGGGTTACCAGTACCGGCCGGAGTTCAAGGACGAATTTGAGGAGAAGGAGAAACTCATGACCGAGACCACCAAGGTGCTCACCGAAAACCCGCGCCTGTGGTTCGGCGGTGAGGGACGCGACGAAGACCCGCGGGCACAGACCGAGGACCTCAGCGACGACAATGTCAAAGCCAGCGAATACGGCATCCGCAACCTGCAGCGCATCATCGACAGCCTGCCGCAGTGGACGGCACAGCCCAACGGACAGTACGATGACCTGAAGGAGATTTACAGCGCCGTCCTCGGACAGTTCACACGCTACACCAACCACGTGCTCAAGCATATCGGCGGACACTACCTGAACAACCTGCCGGGACGCGAGCCCATAGAGGTGGCACCCGCCGAGACACAGCAGGCCGTATTCGGATTCCTCGACCGGCAGCTCTTCAACGCACCCTTCTGGCTCTATCCCCAGCACATCACAGGGAAGACAGGCACCGATGTCATCAACGACATCGCCAACCGGCAGACCGGCGCACTGAACCGCCTGATGGACCTGAACACCCTCGCCAAGATCTACCGCGACTCGTTCACCTCGCCCAAAGCCTACCAGATGGACCAGTACCTCGACGACCTCTTCGCCGTGGTGTGGAAACCCCTCGGCAGCAGCGACCAGCGCCAGGACCTGCTGCGCCGGCAGCTGCAGCGCACCTATGTCGCTAACCTCAACAACATGCTCAACAACTCCAACAACACGACTGATGTCATCCTGTACCTGCAGCAGCACCTCAACCGCGTGAAGAACTACTGCCGGCAGCATACCGGCAGCGACCTGAACGGCCTGCACTATGCCGACCTGATGCGCCAGATACAGCTGATCGAAGACCGCCAGACCAAGATTAAGTAACGTAGAAAAGAAAAAGAAAGATATGAAACAGACCCTCCTCGTTTATAACACCCTCACGCGCCAGAAAGAGCGCTTCGAACCCCTGCACGCCCCCAACGTGGGCATGTATGTCTGCGGACCCACCGTCTACGGCGACCCACACCTGGGACACGCCCGACCCGCCATCACCTTCGACGTGCTCTTCCGCTACCTCAAGCACCTCGGATATAAAGTGCGCTACGTACGCAACATCACCGACGTGGGACACCTCGAACACGATGCCGACGACGGCGACGACAAGATTGCCAAGAAGGCACGCCTCGAACAACTCGAGCCCATGGAGATTGCACAGCACTACACTCGCCGCTACCACCAGGCCATGGAAGCGCTGAACGTGCTGCCGCCCAGCATCGAGCCACACGCCACAGGGCATATCATCGAGCAGGAGGAACTCGTCAAGGAAATCATCAAGAACGGCTTCGCATACGAGTCGAACGGATCCATATACTTCGACATCGAAGCCTACAACAAGAAATACCACTACGGCATCCTCAGCGGACGCTCACTGGAGAACATCAAGGACGAGAGCCGCTCACTGGCCGGTGTAGGCGAGAAACACAACCAGGCCGACTTCGCCCTGTGGAAGAAGGCACAGCCCGAGCATATCATGCGCTGGTCCTCACCCTGGAGCGACGGCTTCCCAGGATGGCACTGCGAATGCACCGCCATGGGACGCAAATACCTCGGAAAGAAATTCGACATCCACGGAGGCGGCATGGACCTCGTCTTCCCCCATCATGAATGCGAGATCGCACAGGCCGTTGCCGCACAGGGCGAGCAGATGGTGAAATACTGGATGCACAACAACATGATCACCATCAACGGACAGAAGATGGGCAAGTCGCTCGGCAACTTCATCACCCTCGAGCAGTTCTTCACCGGACAGCACGAGAGCCTCACACAGCCCTTCTCGCCGATGACCATACGCTTCTTCATCCTCTCGGCACACTACCGCTCCACCGTCGACTTCTCCAACGATGCCCTCATCGCCTCGCAGAAGGGACTGGAGAAACTGCAGAACGCACTGGCCGACCTCGACCGCATACAACCCGCCGACCACTGCGACGCCGAGACGGAACGCGTGGTGAAGACCCTCCGCCAGAAGTGCTACGACGCCATGAACGACGACCTCGCCACACAACTCGTCATCGCCGCACTCTTTGAGGCAGCATCGGTGGTGAACAAGCTCACCGACCATAAGGCAACCATCTGCAAGGAATGCCTCGACGAACTGAAGGACACCATGAAGCTCTTCGCTGAAGACATCCTCGGACTCCGTGCCGACCACGGTGCTGACAACGACGCCCGTGAGAAGTCCTACGGGAAGATTGTCGACATGGTTCTCGAACTCCGCGCCAAGGCCAAGGCCAACAAAGACTGGGCAACGAGCGACGAGATACGCGACCGTCTGGCCGAGGCCGGATTTGAGGTGAAAGACACCAAGGACGGCGCCGTCTGGAAACTCAACGTATAACGCGACTACCAGGCCACTATCTTCTTGCCGCTTCTGACAACAAAGTCTTTAGCGTTGCGTAAAACCTTTTATCAGCATTGCAGTCCGCTAAAACTCAACTGAGCCTTAGCGGACTGCATCATCTATTCAAAAATCACTATTGTCAAAACGCGTAATGACGCCGGTTTATTGCAACCATCTGTAAGAAATGCCTCGACGAGCTGAAAGACACCAAGGACGGCGCCGTCTGGAAACTCAACGTATAACGCGACTACCTGGCCACCATTTTCTTGCCGCTCCGGATGACAAGGCCTTTAGCGTCGCCGATTATCTGACGACCGTTGATGTCATAGACAGACGGGGGACAGGCTGATGATAGTGAGGGCTGACGGATGGCGGAGAGGCCAAGCAGCTCTTCGACTTCCTCTCCCGTCACCAAAACCTCGTCGTTCATGGTGCACGAAAGGTATAACTCGACCCATCCGAAACCGCTACCTGTCACCTCTGCCTCTAAGTTCGGAGATATCCCCCAGGCACTTCCTATACCTTCAATCCAAAAATTCTGTCTTTGCATTGGCGGATAATTCGGATCAGCCTGATAAACAAAACGATAGAGTGTAGACCTCATGCCACTATTTAATTCAATAGGAACTATCTCCCTCACAATGCCATTCTCCATGGGGACGTGGCCAACAGGAATAGGATCAAATCGTATTTCCGTCAGACAAGAATCACCAACCGATAGGGTAAAGTCGAACAGAAGGAAGATTTCCTCATGTTTGTTTTCATAGAAGAATACTTTCCGTCCTTCTTCCCTCAAAGCGCCTTCCAGTCTTCTTACTTCAACAACTTCCTCACGTGTCCTGTCTGCTATATAATAGAGTTTTTTCCATGTCTCCCCGGCAATGGTGGTATCGCCTTCTATGAGGTAAGAATAATGGATGCTGTATTTGGGTGACCAATCCGTATTATACACATGATTGACATAATTCCAAGCCTTACCATCCTCAACAAAGGGGACATAATCCTGTGCGTAAAGGGGAAAGCACAACAGAAAGGCAAACAATGTAACTCCTAACCTTTTCATGATTCTCTTCCTAAAAATTAATAATCGATGGTATGATAAACTTTCTCATAACGGTTTCCTTTCTGATTTTATCGGATAAAAGAGCCACAGGGCAGCTCCAGGGGCGAGCCCAACGGAACCTCAAACACTGACGACGGGCGCAACGCTATACTGCCGTCTGTATTCAGCTTTATCTGTGCTTGCACATGGAAGGCAGGATAATGAGTTTTTTCATCAGTTAAAAGAATTTAAGAGTTCAAGGTTTTAAGTTATGCTTTCTTTTTGCAAATTTAAGAAAGAGAAACGGATAAAAGAAAAAATAATAATTATTTAACACATTTTATTAGCTGCAGCAGGATGGGGCCGCCGTTCTACTCTCGCAAAGACGTAAAACCTTTTAGCGGACCGCAATAAAAAAATGAGAGGCGAAAACTATCGCTTCTCATTTTTACTTCTAAGGATGATAATCAGCGTTAGAACGCGATATTCATACCGAGATTGATATTGGCGTTTGAACTGAGGGGAATACCCTCCTTGGTCTGCTTGCCCAGGATATGGTCCATACCGACGAAGAGGTTGAAACCGGCGGGATGGATATTCAGTATCCACCCGGCACTGGTGCAGAAGGAGTTCACGGCCACATTGACACCGCCGTCGAGCCATTTCAGGGGAGTCCAGTTGGCACTGAGTCGGGCTTCCGTCCAGGAATACTCGCCTGCGAAATGGTGCTGTCCCAGAAGACCGAACGAGAGTTTCTTGTACATCGGCAACTGATACGCTGTGCCAATATTGACAGTGGCTGCCAGCATGGTGGTCTTGCTGCCCTGGTCGCCTTCGTTCTTCAGATTGATGAAGTCGGAAATCTGGTCGGCATAGCTGTCGCTCTGTTCGTCGATGGTGGTGCCCGGTGCTGCGCCCTCATCCTTCACGGCCACATCGTGGAAGCCGTCGAAAGTGAAGGTGCCCTTCTTCTGCTTCAGCACGTTATTATTGCTCCAGCTGATGAAGCCCAAATCGGTCACGGCAGCACTCAGCGTCAGTCCGTCGACAGCAGCGAACTTATACTCGGCACCCAGGTCAAGACCCAGTCCGAAGCCACCCAGTCCGAAGCCGTCGAAATCGGTTTCGCCAACATCGACGTGCTCATTTCGGCTGCCATCCTTATAGGTATCTTCCGTATCGTTCACGAAGGTGATGCCCTTCATATTGACCTCTGCCAGCGCCTCACCGCTGGTCAGCGTCCACTCATTGCCGGTGAGGCGTGCCTCCAGATTCTTCACGCTCAGGTCGGCACGAGCCAAGCCCAACAGCACCTTCACCTTGGCACCCACACGGAGGTTCTCACCGATATTGTGTGAGTGTCCCAGAGCCACTTCGCCAAAGGCCATGGCGCGTGCACCGAAATCGAAGTTATACAAGTCGTTGGTCATATTCTTGGCAAAGCGCATCAGGTCGCCCGGCAGATAGAGTCCGACGTTGGTGCGTGCGTTGACCTCAATAGTATTGTAGCCCCCCAAGCCTTTGAAACCAGCCGACAGCAGCATGACGCGGATGTCTGTGGACAAGCGGTTCTTGCCTTCGGCAAAACCGGCAAGGGCATCAGCCGTCGGCACGTCGGGATGGAGGAATGTGCGGTCGTACTTGCCGGTGGCAGGATTCTGGAACAGCACATCGCCTATGCCGAAGTTGCCTTGTATCTTCACATTGAGATTGCCCAGGACGGGGAAAGACACGTAGTTCTGGTCGTTTCCGAAAGCGGGGTTCAAGTCGTGGCGGAACTTATAGTCCTGGGTGAAGTAGGCCGAGTTGAGCTCTTGGGCCGTCATCGTGCCTGCCGCAGCCATCAGGCTAACGGCTAATAATATATATTTGCGATTGAATTTCATAACTTTCAATGTTTTTATGTATTAACCATTAGTCTTTCTTGTCTTCTATAACCACTTTGCCAACCAGCGTAGCAGTGATGTTCTCCAGCTTGATGGTCTGCGTGGTATTGTTGAGCGGTGTGGCATCGAGAGAGGTGATCTTAGCGCGGATGCGGATGCCGTCGAGCTGACTGAATGCATTGGCTTCCTTCTGCAGGATCTCTACGGTGACGTCCTTCGTGCTGCCTGCGCCGACAGTAGCAGGATTCTTCACCTCAAAGAGGGCCTTCTGTGCCGTGTTGAGGTCGTTGCCGTTGATATCGACGGGGAACACCTCCAGGTCAATCTTCGCAGGCACATTGTTGGTCACGTCGAAGGTCACCTTTACCTTGGCATTCTTGGCAAGGTCGATGTCTTCAAGGTCAGCGTTCCAACCGTCGATGGTATCGTTGTAGATGAAGACAGAACCGGCATCGAGTGCCAGTTTCGCCTCAAACTTATAGCCCGTCGTAATCAGATAGTCGCTGTATCCCAGCATGAAGGAGCTCTGCTTTGTGGCATCAGCCTGCGCGTTGGCCTTAAAAGAGATTTTCTCGGGTATCGTCTTGATGAGGTCGGAGAGATTGCTGACCACTTTCACCTGCGTATAGTCCTCGTAGGGCAGCGTCTTGGGCTGACGGCAAATAAGAATCTTAGAGTTGGTTTGGCGCGGGATCTCAATATCGTTCACCGTCACCGACTTCTGCGTGCCGTCCTTGAAGAAGGCAGTCAGCGTGCCATCCACGAAGCCGTCAACATCCATGTTGCTGTTTATATTCAGCGTAATCTGCGGGTCGTTGATATTGATATCCACCTCGGGATCGTCGAGGAAGTCGGGCACATCGGTAATCAGGACATCGCCCACATCATCTATATCAATAGAGGGATTGAATAAGCCTCGTGCACTGACAATGTCGATGTTGCTGATATTGGTGACGCCCTGTATTTGCATGTCGGTGATGTCGCCATTACCTTTCACAAAATCGGGATAGGTGGCCTTGATGACCACTTCGCCCTTCAGCACCACCTGCTCGCCATCGATTTTCAACTCGTTGTCGCCGCTGGTGGCCACTCCGAAGTTCAGTTTGTCGACAACAGCCTCTATCACCAGCGGCTCGGCAGTAGGAATCTCTCCTAAGACGATGGTATTGCCTACCACCGTGCCCCTCGACACGCTCTTCAGCGTCATGTAAGCCGGGAAGCAGATGTCAAAGCTGCTGAACTTCGTCAGGAAGGCCTGCAGATTGCTGTTGAACGTGATGTTCAGGGTGACGTTACCGTCGATGTCCACCTCATGAAGGTCGACCACCGATTCGGGCTTGTCGCCTCGATAGTCGAAGATGTTGATTTCCTTCTCTATGCTGCCTGCCGTGCCAGAGATGGTGGCACCGTCAGCCAGAAGGCTGAGATCGGCGGGCTCGCTATCGGGGCCCACCTTCTGCGGAATATCGGTAGCCGACTGCTTGGTAATACGGATACGGTCAATAAACGGACGGGCGGGCTCTACGTCATCACCTTTCTTAAAGAATACGTAGTCGCCATTTTCAAGCGTAGTGATACAATCGCTTTCGTCAATATCAAGAATATCACTCAGCATGATTTCAGCGGTTGAGTTGTTGCCAGGCAAGGTAATACCTTCGTCGCTACCAAAGGCTACAGTTCCGTCAATGTCTCCCAAGTCGTAGTTGTCATCCATACAACTGCCGAGAGTCATTCCTCCCAACAATAGCAGAGACAGGAGGATGATAGGATTCTTCTGTTTCTTTTTCATACGTAAAGTTTTTGTTATTGGACTTAATTTATTGCAGTGTAGTATTTATTTTGCAAAGATAGCTCTTTTTTTTTATATCACACGCTAAAGTAGAACTTTTTTTTAAACAATGCACGCAGATTATAAAAAAGAATGTTGCAATCCGCAAAAACTCAACTGAGCCTTAGCGGACTGCAACATTCTTTTTGGCTAATGACTTGTTACGGCTGTTATTAGTAACGGATGACCTTCTCGGTATGAATGCCCGTAGCGCTGCTGACGGTGACGATATACATTCCTATCGGCTGTGCGTAGAGGTCGATGGTGGTGCTGCCATGGGCTTTTCCAGAAGTGATGACAGTACCCTGCAGGTTGACCACCTGATAGGTAAAGTCGATGTCGCCGTCGTGGCTGACGGTGATGTCGCGCCGGGTCATTTGGGGATAGACGCTGACGTTCTCATCGCCCATCGAGTCGGGCGAGAGTTTCGGTGTCTCGATACCAGTGTATTGTTCGCCGATGAGTGGACAGGGAGCTCCGAGCGTAGGTTTCATGTCGCGCACATAGGGCCATCCGTCCTCATCCCAGAAGATTTGGGAGAGGTAGACCTTTCGGCCTCCGTCGACGTTCATCGCGTCGTAGCCATGGTAGAGCATCCACCACTGTCCGGCATCGTCCTGCACGAAATTGGCGTTATGGCCTGGTGCGATGACATCGGCGCTGCGGTAGAGCAGGTTAGAGAACTGGTTGCTGGTGGCCAGCCCGCCCACCTTGTCTTTGTAGGGTCCGAAGAGGCTGGTAGAGCGTGCCATGACGAGGTGATAGGAGGAATTCGCGCCATCGCAGCAGGAGCCTGCCGAGCCGATGAGGTAGTAGTAGCCGTTGCGCTTGATGATATAGGTTCCTTCGGTGAGTGTGCCGGCGATGCGTCGGGGCCGGGCATCCTCCATCACCGACTGTCCGTCGCTGGAGAGCTCGATGCCGTAGATGCCGCGGAAGGAGCCCCAGAACAGGTATTTATGGCCATCCTCCTCGAAGAAGAACGGGTCGATGGAGTTCTGCACGCCTATCTCGCTTGATATAAACAGTTTCTTGGCATTGCGATAGGGTCCTTGCGGACGTGTGGCGGTGGCCACGCCGATGCCGCACTCCCATTCACCGCCCCATTTCGACATGGAGTAGTAGAGCAGGTATTTTCCGTCGACATACTGTATGTCGGGTGCCCAGATGGCTGCTCCGCTGACGAAGCTCGGGCGTGTGGCATCGGTGAAGGCGGTGCCGATGCGCCTCCAGTCGATGAGGTTGGCCGAGCGGTAGATGGGCACGTTGTGGATGACCTCTGTGGAGAAGAGGTAGTAGTAGCCGTCGGTGCCGCGGATGACGGTGGGGTCGGGAGCGTCGTTGTCGATGACGGGTCCGGCATAGGAGCATCCTTCCACGTTTTCCATGCCGTCGTTACACGTCTCCATCTCGGCGCTTACTGCTGCTACCGCGTTGCTGTTGACGGTAAAGTCGCTTGTGGCGAAGGGGGAGCCTTCGAGGCGTGCGTTGACGGTCTGCACGCCACAGGTATAGGTGCCTTTCGGCAGGGTGAGGGTGACGGTCCGTGCGTTATAGGCGTTTCCGGGCTGTGCCACCTTGCGCCGTCCGTCTTTGTTTCCGCCGACGAAGCTGTTGCCTCCGGCAATGATGGTGCCAGTGGCTTTGTCGCGTACGAAGTATTCGAAGGTGACGTTCTGCTTTTCCGAGGCGGGGCAGCGCCAGCGGAGCGTCACGGTGTTACCTTCGACGGCCGGCTGCTGCAGGACGGGAGCCTCGGGACGTGATACGGCCCCGTTGGGGTTGACGGTGGCTGCGAAGGTGCGCGTCATGTTTTGGGTGGTGAAGAAGGTATCGTCGTCGGTCTGTCCGATCATGATATAGTCGAGGATGCCGTCGCCGTTCCAGTCGGCCAGTGCCGTTGCTCCCTCGGAATATCCGCTGACGCGGTAGTCGTTGGTGAAGGTGGCGTCTCCGTTTCCGGTGCTGATGAAGGCGGTCTGTGTGCTGACGGTGGGCGACCAGCCGGCATTGATGATGTCGAAGTTGCCGTTGCCGTTCCAGTCATAGGCTACATATTGTGTGGCGGTAGTGTTCTGGTTGCGCATTTCTTCGATACCTTCGTGGCCGCGGTCCTCGAAGGTCAGCGAGCCGTCGGCGGCGATGCGGATGGTATAGACGCCCCAGACGTATTTCTCGCGTCCGTTGCCGCTCCATCCGGAATAGAAGATGTCGGGTGTGCCGTCGTTGTTGAAGTCGGCGATGGCAATGCCGCCTTCGGAGATGGTGGTGAAGGGCACTTCGCGCTCCTCGCTATAGATATACTGCTTGCGGAACCGGCCCGGGTGGGCAGGGTCGTTGAGATAGATTTCGGAGTAGTGGGAGGAGTTGCCGATGCGGACGCCAAGGGTGGAGCGGTTGTTCGACTGTGCGTTGACGAAGAAGTCGACGTATCCGTCGTTGTTGAAGTCATAGGCCTGCACCTGCCCCAGTTCGAGCTGGTAGGCACGTTTTTCCTGTCCGTAGTCGTCGAGGTAGCTGTCGGTGTTATAGTACGACACTTCGAAGGTGCCGCCTCCCCTGTTGAGCAGGATGACGTTGGCGGAGGGATAGTTGCGATAGTTGGTCCCGACGATCTGGTGGCCGATGGCTACGATGTCGAGGAGTCCGTCGTTGTTGAAGTCGGCGACGTCGGCAGCGAGGATGTGGCGCTCGTCGAAGTCAACGGCCTTTCCTTCAGCATCGACGAAGTGGAGGACGGCCTGTGTGAAGGTGCCGTCGCCCAGTCCGAGGAAGATTCCCTCGCGGCTGATATGGTCGAGGAGCGGCTGGTCGGCGGCATGGAGCGCTGTCGACTCAAAGGCCACGATGTCGAGGATGCCGTCGCGGTTGATGTCGCAGACGGAGAGGCTGGGTCGGTCGGCCACGCTGACGTTCAGTCCGAGGTCGGCCGAGGTGTCGCCGTAGTAGTTGGCTATCTGCCAGTTTTTTGCCGAGGGGTAGTAGAGCAGGACGTGTGTCATGCGGTAGCGCTCCCAGTCGTTGTTTCCTTGCTCGTTGGTGATGCCGTTTCCCACGCCTCCGAAGATGAGGTCGCGGTAGCCGTCGTTATTGACATCGGCAGAAATGGCCGAGGCGTTGTAGGCACCGACCTCTATCCACGTCTTTGCGGGGTTGATGTTGGTCTGTGCGGTTGTTGCGATGGCTGTCAGCGCCAGAGAAGCAACGGTAATCAAGTTTTTATTCATCGTGAAGGTATTCTTGTTTTTTCTATTATCTGCGTGGTGTTCACGGCTTCAGCAGCTGCTGATAGCGTTCGCTGTCGTTGAGCAGTTTGACGGCTTCGGTCACCTGCTTGTCGTGAGGCAAGCCATAGGCGATGACGCCAGCCTGACGCTCGTATTCAGAGAGTATCTCCTGGGCGAGATGTATTTTCAGTTCCTTACGGTTGAAGTCGAGGTCGTGTTCGAGGTTGTGGTTGAGTTTAGCTTTCAGGGAGGTGAGTTCGGCTTTCGCATCGTCGTAGTAGCCCTCGAAGCGGAGCATCTTCTCCAGGTCTTCGATGAAGCGTTCGCTCTGCCGGTCGTATTTAAATCCGCTCTTGAGGACGAGTTGCTTGAAGTCTTCGAAGTCCTGGTCGCTGAGTTCAAACGTTCGTGCCGGGGCTATCTGCGGGTGTCTGGCGACATAGTCGACCACGTAGTTCAGCACGCATTCCGTGGAGTCGCCCATGGCGAGATAGGCCATGAGGTTCGACATGGTGTCGGGTACGATTTCCACATCGGGCATAATGCCGCCGCCGTCGCGCACGGTGCGTCCGTGGGCGGTGAGGAAGGTGCGCTGCAGCGAGTCGGGGACATGTTCCACGTATCCGCCTTGTGCATGGTGGTAGTTGATGGCCTGGATGCAGCGTCCGCTGGGGATGTAGTATTTTCCTACCGTGTACATCAGTGAACTGTTGTAGGGCAGGTCGACCGAGGTCTGGACGAGGCCCTTGCCGTAGGTCCGTGTGCCGAGGATGACGGCACGGTCGAGGTCTTGCAGTGCGCCGGCGGTAATCTCGCTGGCCGATGCCGACCCGTCGTTCACCAGCACGACGAGCGGCATGATGGTGTCGATGGGTTCCACGGTGGTGCGGTAGTCTTTCTTCGACTGGCTGCCCTTTCCCCTGTTGGAGACCACGAGCTGGTCTTTCGGGACGAAGATGTTGACCAGTGATACGGCTTCGTTCTCCAGTCCGCCGCCATTGCCGCGCAGGTCGAGCAGAAGCTGCTGCATGCCTTGCTTCTTCAGGTCGACGACGGCGCGCCGTATCTCGCGTGCACAGTCTTCCTTGAACTGTTGCAGATGGATGTATCCCGTCTTCTCGTCGTACATGCCATAGTAGGGTACGGAGGGTTGCTGGATGGCCCGTCGGGTGATTTTCATCTTCAGCGTCTTTCCTGTCGACGGCCGTTTCACCTTGAGCAGGAACGACGTTCCGGCTTCGCCACGCAGGTGGTTGCTCACGTAGTCGGACGACTTGTCGACCATTGACGTGTCGTCGATGGCCAGGATGATGTCGCCTTTCTTCAGCCCTGCCTCTGCGGCGGGCATGTCGGCCTGAGGCTCATCGATGATGATGCGCCCGGTCTGTAGGTTCTTGCGGATGAGCGACCCTATGCCGGCATATTTGCCTGTCACGCGGTAGCGCATGTCCTGTTGGTCGTCGGCAGAATAGAAGGTGGTGTATGGGTCGAGCGACTGCAGCATGGCCTTGATGCCTGTCCCGATGGTCTCGTTGGCGTCGAGCGTGTCGACATAGAGCATGTCGAGCGCCTTGTAGAGGGCGTTGAAGGTGTCCAGGTTCTTGGCAACGTTGAAATTATGGTCGGACTGCGGCTGTGCCTGTGTGAGGAGTGGCACGATGACCGTTATCAGGATGAATAGCCTTTTCATGTTGTTTCTTACTTATTTCCTGCAAAGTTACGATTAAGTTGCGGCAATGCAAAGGAACGGCCTGCTTGTTTATGTTTTTTTATGTTTTACGGTGGCGGTGCAGACGGTCAGAACAGCTGGCGCCCTTGTATGTGGCGGGCGAAATCCTCCGACACGTAGTTATAGATGTCGCGGCAGCTCTCTGCGGCGAAGCGCTGCCCCATGGCCACCAGGGCGTCCCACTGGCCTTCGCTGAGCCCGTTGGCTATCATGCCGCGCGTGATATTCTGCCGCAGCAGGGCAAAGATCAGTCCGGCATTGAAGTTATCGCCGGCACCCACCGTGCTGACCGGTGGCCGGTCGGTGGCCACGGCATAGTCCTTGTCCACGCCGGAGCGTGTCAGCACCCGTACGGGGCGCGGACCGTCGGTAGCCACAAGGTTGTCGCAATAGAAGGACACCTTTGAGCGGAACACCTCGCTGACGTCAGTCTGCGCGTAGAGCACGCTGAAGTCGTCGGTGCTTGCCCGCACGATGTCGGCATATTCATAGTTCTCCATCAGGTTGGGCTGGATGCGCAGCACGTCGCCTTGATGGGACGGCCGGAAGTTCACATCGTAGTAGATGATGGCACCGGCCTGCCGTGCCTTCTCCAGGAGCGCACCCACCTGTTCGCGTCTGGCGGGGTCGACGGCATAGAACGAGCCGATGAGCACGATGTCGTCGGCATGGATGTCGGGCAGCGGCGAGGGATAAGGAACGAACGGCTGTCCTGTCTTGGAGTCACGATAGAAGAGGTAGTCGGCATCGTTATGCTCGTCGAGGAAGGCCAGCGAAAGGGGCGACTGCTGTCCGTGGGTCACCTGTACGCAGTCGGTGCCGACGCCGTTCTGCCGGAGGAAGTCGGTGGTGATGGTGCCGATGCGGTCGTCGCCGACAATACTGATGATTTCTGCTTGTGCGCCACAGCGTCCGAGCGACACCATGGCGTTGAACACGCTGCCTCCCGGAACGGCGGCCACCGGCTGTCCGTCCCTGAACAGGATGTCGAGCACGCTCTCTCCTATACCTATTATCTTACGCATGAAAGTCTGTTGTTAATGATTTCACCTGCAAAATTACTGTTTTTTCATGAAAAACGATGCATAATTGCAAAGAAAAGAGGCAGGGCGTTTTTGCCCTGCCTCTTTATTTTTGTAAAAAAGTATTCCGGTGGAATTACTTCACAGCCTCAGCAAGCTCCTTGCCGGCCTTGAACTTAGCAACCTTCTTGGCGGCAATCTTGATCTTCTTACCGGTAGCGGGGTTCACACCCTGACGGGCGTTCTGCTTCTTCACTTCGAAAGTACCGAAACCAATGAGCTGAACTTTCTCACCAGCCTTCAGAGCTTCCTTTACACCTTCTACTGCGGCGTCAACGGCCTTCTTGGCAGCAACCTTTGAGATCTGAGCCTCAGCTGCAACTTTCTCTACTAATTGTGTTTTGTTCATAATTTTAATGTATTAAAGATGAATAATAATGTGAGTAGTATCAAGTTTATTGTGAAATTCTCCGCAAATATAGAATAAAGTTTTGTGAAAACAAACAAAAAAAGGAAAAAAGTGCATTTTTTTTTGAAAAATTGTGATAAATACGCCCTTTTAGCACCTTTTACGGGATATTTTTCGTAATTTTGCGGCGATTATGTGATTTAAAGAGAAGAAACGAAAATAAGAGTATGCGCAATATTCCTCAAGTGACAAAATGGCTGCTCATCGTGAACATCCTGGCATTTTTGCTGTGTGTGGTGATGGGCGGCGAGACCTATGTGGTGGGTGGTGAGAGAATCACCGACTATTCCCTGAACCATATCTTCGGACTGTACTTCTTCAAGGCTCCCAACTTCCAGCCCTACCAGTTGTTGACGTATATGTTCATGCACGGCTCATGGATGCACCTTTTTGTCAACATGTTTGCCCTGTGGATGTTCGGATGCGTGGTGGAGCGCGTATGGGGACCGGGAAGGTTCCTGTGCTACTACCTGCTGTGCGGAGTGGGGGCAGGACTCGTTCAGGAAGCGGCTCAGTTTGTCGCATATGCAGGCATCTTCGGACAGCCCGTGCTCAGCCTCGGCACCACGGTGGGCGCCTCGGGTGCGGTATATGCCATCCTGCTGGCCTTCGGCATGCTCTTTCCCGAGGAGCGCATCTTTATCTTCCCCATTCCTATCCCCATCAAGGCCAAGTACTTCGTATTGATATATGCCGTCATTGAACTGTCGTCGGCTATCTATGCCTCGGGCGACGGCGTGGCCCACACCGCCCACCTTGGCGGAATGCTGTTTGGCTTCTTTCTCATACGCTATTGGCGCAAGCATCCCACGGCAGGCCATGGCATGTCGGACGGCCGGCAGTTCTTCGACCGTCTGAACAGCCGGTGGCAGCAGAAGAGAGGCTCCTCCCAGAGGCACGAGCCCCAGAATCCCGACTGGGACTATAACGCCCGCAAGAAAGCCCGTCAGGATGAGATAGACCGCATCCTCGACAAGATCCGGAAGAGCGGCTACGACAGTCTGACGCGCCAAGAGAAACAGACGCTGTTCGACCAGAGCAACCAGGCATAGCAGCACGGCGTCACGTTGTCTCCCATCCTTTCCATGACTACGCAAATACTATGATTTTCAAGACTATCACTACTTTTATCCGCCGGCTTATTGCCGGTGCCAATGTCACAACGGTATTACTCATGCTGGCCTTCGGGTTCAGCGGCCACCTCAGCCCCCTGGAGCACCCCACGCTGACGCAGGCCCATTTTCTGTTCCCCACGCTGGTGATTGTCAACCTGCTATTCCTCTTCTTCTGGATACTGTTCAAGCCACGCCTGGTGGTGATCTCGCTGGCCGGCATGCTTGCCGCCTTCATGCCCATGCGGCACTTCTGTCCGGTAAACCTCCCCGCAGAGGCTACAGCCGACACGTTCAAGGTGCTCTCCTTCAATGTCGAGGGCTTTGCCTGCACGACGCTGCGTACCGACGAGGAGCGTTCACAGCTTCCACGGTATATCGCCGGCGAGAATGCCGACGTGGTGTGTCTGCAGGAGTCCTATTACGATGCCCCCACGAAGAAGCTGATAGCAAGCATCATGACCCCCGTCTACCCTTATTCCGAAACGGAAAAAGCGCATGACAAAGGTAACCCGATGGAGATCTACAGCAAGCATCCTATCGTGGGAAAGGAACATATTGAATACGGCAGCAGCAGCAACCATTCCACGGTGTTCTACCTGCTCGTCGGCGAAGACACCCTGGTCGTCATCAACAACCATCTGCAGAGCCTGCAACTCTCCAGCGAAGACCGCGAGGGGTTCCAGTCGATGGTCGAGGGTGCCATCAACAACTCCATCAACAGCGATTATGCGAAAGAAGAGTCGCACAAGCTCTTCGACAAGATACGCGACGCCTCGGTGGTGCGCACACCACAGGCGGAGACCGTGGCCCAGCTGGTCGACAGCTTTCTCGACCGCGGGCTGAGCGTCATTGTCTGCGGCGACTTCAACGACCCGCCGCTGTCGTACACCTGCCGGACCATCGGGCGCAGGCTCACCGACTGCTATGCCGCTGCCGGCAACGGTCCGGGATTCTCCTATCACGAGAACGGCATGCTGGTACGTATCGACCACATCTTCTGCTCTGCCGACTGGCAGCCGGTAACGGCAAAAGTAGACCGGAAGATGGGTCTTTCCGACCATTATCCCATCAAATGTACCTTGAAAAGGGTGGTAAAACCTTAAAAAAAGAATAATAAACGCCGAGAAATTTCTGTTATCCGAAATTTTTATGTAACTTTGTGCGCTATTTCTGTAAAGACATTAAATAATTAACAAAATAAATAAAAAATGCAAAACAAAGGAATTGTAATTGTAACAGCCGTCTTACTGACGCTTGCAAGCATCTTCTACCTGTCGTTCTCGGCAGCCACCAGCTACTATGACAAGCAGGCCGCCAAGCTCGACGATCCTATCGCACAGCAGGACTATAAGGACTCTGTGAAGTATCTGGGCGTTTATTCGTATCAGAGATGTCTTGAAACGCAGATTGGTCTCGGACTGGACCTCAAGGGCGGCATGAATGTCATTCTTGAAGTGTCGGTACCCGATGTCGTCGACATGCTCGCCGACCACAAGACCGATGGCGATTTCGTCAAGTCAATGAACGAAGCAAAGAAGGAAGAAGAGACCAGTCAGGACGACTTCATCTCCCTCTTCGAGAAAGCATGGAAGAAGAACGCTCCCGAGCGCAACCTTTCCGAAATCTTTGCCACACAGCAGCTGCAGGGCAAGGTATCGCCCCAGAGCAATGACAAGGAAGTCATCAAGGCTCTCCGCGAAGCCGTGCAGGATGCTATCGACAACTCGTTCACCGTCGTGCGTACACGTATCGACCAGTTCGGCGTCGTACAGCCCAACATCCAGAAACTGGAAGGACAGCAGGGCCGTATCATGGTTGAGATGCCTGGCGTCCGTGAGCCGGAGCGTATGCGTAAGCTGCTGCAGGGCTCTGCCAACCTGGAGTTCTGGGAGACCTACAACGCTGAGGAAATCGTTCCTTACTTCACACAGCTCGACCAGCGCTATGCCAACGAGCTTGACGAGAACGCTCCCGCCGAAGAGAAGGCAGAAGGTGCTGAAGCCGCTACGGCTCCTGCCGACAGCGCTGCCACAGAGGCTGCTGCCGACACCACCGCTACGGAGTTCAAGCTGAACACTGCCGACAAGGCTGCTGCCAGCGATGTCGACATTGAGCTGGCCCACAAGCGCAACCCGCTGCTCTCACGTCTGTTCCCCACAGGCCAGGGTGCCCTTGCCCTCGTAGGCTATGCCCATCTGCGCGACACTGCCGAGGTGAACAAGATTATCTACTCCGCACTGGCCAAGCAGATCATCCCCTCCGACTGCAAACTCATGTGGGGTGCCAAGCCCGAGGACGGCCTGAACGCCAAGAACATGTTCGGACTCTATGCCATCAAGGTCACCAGCACCTCCGGACGCGCACCGCTTGAAGGTGATGTCGTCACCGAGGCTCGCGATGAGTTCGACCAGATGACCGGACGCCCGAAGGTCACCATGTCCATGAATACCACCGGTGCACGCCGCTGGGCCGAAATGACCAAGGCCAACCAGGGTCGTGCCGTTGCCGTCACCCTCGACGGTGTCGTCTATAGCGCTCCGCGCGTCATCAACGAGATTACCGGCGGTAACACCGAGATTACCGGTAACTTCACCGTTGAGGACACCAAGGACCTTGCCAACACGCTGAAGTCAGGACGTATGCCTGCTCCCGCACGCATCGTTCAGGAAGAAGTCGTCGGTCCTACCCTCGGACAGAAATCCATCGAGCAGGGTGTCATCTCGTTCATCGTTGCCTTCGTGCTCCTGATGATCTACATGGTCATGATGTACGACTTCATCCCCGGCATGATGGCCAACTGCGCCCTGATCGTCAACCTCTTCTTCACGCTCGGTATCCTCAGCTCCTTCCAGGCCGCACTGACCATGTCGGGTATCGCCGGTATGGTGCTGTCACTGGGTACCGCCGTCGATGCCAACGTGCTGATTTATGAACGTATCAAGGAAGAGATGCGAGCCGGAAAGGATATCAAACGCGCACTGAAGGCCGGTTACGACAATGCCTTCTCGGCCATCTTCGACTCCAACCTGACCTCAATCATTACCGGTGTCATCCTCTATGTCTTCGGTACAGGTCCTATCCGCGGCTTCGCCACCACATGGATCATCGGTATCATCTGCTCGTTCTTCACTGCCGTGTTCCTGACCCGTCTGGTCTATGAGAACCGCCTCTCGAAGGACAAGTGGCTCGGCCAGACCTTCTCCACACGCTTCTCACGCAACCTGATGCAGGGCACCCACTTCAAGTTCATGTCCATGTACAAGAAGACTTTCACCGTGGCAGCTATCGCCCTCGTGGTGTTCATCATCAGCTTCTTCACGCAAGGACTCTCACAGAGTATCGACTTCACCGGTGGCCGCAACTACGTGCTGCAGTTCGAGAACCCCGTAGAGCCCGAGCAGGTTCGCGAGGTACTCGCCGAGACCTTCGCCGATGCCAACAACGGCGCCCTCACCCTCGGTACCGACAACAAGACCATCCGTGTGACCACGAACTACAAGATCGAGTCCAACGACCCGACCGTTGACGACGAGGTGGAGACCATGCTCTACGAAGGTCTGAAGAAAGCAGGCCTCGTCAGCCAGGCCGACGTGCAGTCGTTCAAGAACCCCGACGTCCGTGAAGGCGGCTCCATCATCAGCTCTTCAAAGGTTGGACCGGCCGTTGCCAAGGACATCACCTACGGTGCTATCTACAGTGTGATTATCGCTCTGGTAGCCATCTTCCTCTATATCCTGCTGCGCTTCCGCAAGGTGGCCTTCTCGGTAGGCTCTATCGTCGCCCTGACGTTCGATGCCGTCACCGTGATCGGACTGTTCTCGCTGCTCCAGCATGTCATGCCGTTCTCGCTCGAGGTCGACCAGACATTCATCGGTGCCGTGCTGACGGTGATCGGTTACTCCATCAACGATAAGGTGGTGGTCTTCGACCGTATCCGTGAGAACCTCCGCCTGCACCCGAAACAGGATATCCAGGAGCTGTTCAACAACTCTATCAACCAGACGTTGGCTCGTACCATCAACACGTCAGTGTCGACGCTCATCGTGCTCCTCTGCATCCTCTTCATCGGTGGCAGCAGCATCAAGGGCTTCGCATTCGCCATGACACTCGGCGTCATCCTCGGTACCTGCTCTTCCATCTTCATCGCCTCGCCTATCGCATACCTCGTGATGGGTCGCAAGATCAAGGAAGAAGTGGCCGAAGCATAAGTCAGTCAGGTCGTCGTACACATTATTATATATACATGCGCGTGGGCGCGTGTGCACGATGCCTCCATAACTTCTTTATAAGATGCCGCGCCATACCGGTGCGGCATCTTTCATTCAACAACACATAAAGACATACGACAATGGAAGAAAGAAACAATAACAACAAGAACGGCGGTTTCGAATTGGAGCTGCGCCCCGAGGTAGCATTAGGCGAATATGCCAACTTAGCACTCATCACCCACTCCAGCAGCGACTTCATCATCGACTTCGCACGCATGCTGCCCGGCCTGCCGAAGCCACAGGTGCGCAGCCGCGTCATCATGGCGCCGGAACATGCAAAACGGCTGCTCGGTGCCCTGCAGGAGAATATCTATCGCTACGAGCAGCAGTTCGGAAAGATTCAGATCCCCCGCCAGTCCGACGACATCATCTCGCCCTTCGGCAACGGCAACGGCATGGCCTGATTGCCGTCAACGACAA
>CAMNII010000034.1 GCA_946540435.1 uncultured Prevotella sp. | reverse complement strand
GACATTCAGAACCACAATCTGACGCTCTAACCAACTGAACTACGGGCACCATCTATGTGCTGTTCTTTCGAAAGCGAGTGCAAAGTTACGGGTTTTATTTGGATTGACCAAATATTTCCGTAACTTTTTTTATCTCACCACGATTTTACGGGTGATGACGGTACCGTCGGCACGGGTGATGCGGACGATGTTCACACCAGGAACGGGAGCCTGAAGCTGTCGGCCGTCAACAGAATAGTACTGAGTGGTGACTGCTGTCGCAAGGGAGTCGGAATGGCTGTCAATGCCTACCGTTGACGGGTCGAAGTTCTCGTCTTCTCCCTCCAGCCACTGTGCATAGGTAGTGAGCTGGTTGGTGCGTCCGATGGTTGGACGTGACATGTGGTAGACGCGTTTTCCTCCGTCAGGATAACGGCCTACACTTTCCTCTCCACTATGGATGTCGTAGTCGAGGCGGTTGCTCCATGAGTCGTCGGCAGCCGTCAGCAGCACACATTCACCTGTTGCATTTTTGAGCTTGAAGGGGGCATGCAGCTGACAGATGGGATCCAGCTGGTCGGCCCATATCACCAGATATCCGTGTGCGGGTATGGTTGTCTCGATGTCATCGGCGGAAATCTGCCACTTATGCGGATTGTCGGGATTGTCAGAGAGGTACATGCCTCGGATGTCTATGGGGTCAGCGGTGGTGTTATACAGTTCTATCCAGTCGTTGCGCTTGTTATAGTCGTTGACGAAGATGGTATTGGCTGCACAGAGTTCATTTATGACGACGGGGGTTGCCCCTGCACTCACGAGGTATTCGTCTGCCAGCGGCTCAAAAATGGCGGTGAGCTGGATGTCCTGATCGGTATCGAGTGTCATCGTGCGCTTGGTGCTGAGCTGCTCGCTGCTTTTGCGCGCCATGATGATTTCAGCATCCCAATAGATATCTGATGACGTTAGCACATTGTTATGGACTTCTACGGCGATAACGTTTCTGCCGGAATGGAAGAGGCTTGCCGGCAGCTCGGCCGTTCCGCTGTCGGGGTTGGCAGGCGCATAGGAGGTGGCGAGGGTATTATATGTCGGCGTGCCGTCGGGCATGAGATGGCGGAGGGCCTCTTTTCCGTTGACATAGAGTATGAAGCCGTCGTCGGCTGTCCAGTTGATGGTGAAGTGGCGTTCGTCATCATCCGTCTGCCTGGGCAGTGTGATGGTCTTCCGATAGTAATATGTCGGCAGATGCTGTTCGGTAGTGGTGGCGATATCGGTCTTCCCATAGCCCAGCGGTGCTGTGCCTTCCAGCCAGTTGCCAATGGTCGACATGGTTTTCCATGACGTGTCGTCAAGGCTTCCCTGGTCGTAGTACCACCAGCTGTCATTATGTTCGCAGAGCGCTGTGGTCTGGGATTTGGTGCTCTGCCAACCTACGAAATTGTAGCCGGCGGGAGCCGTTGTTTCGACGGTTACCGGAGCAAAGAGCGTACCGTCGAAGTGTCCCAAGGGCACCTGCAGGCCATTGATAGTGAACATGGCCTCGGGGATGTTGGCTTTCATACCGACATTCATTCCTGTTCCGAGTTGCATTTGCTCGCGAAGGGTATTCATGCGTGTTGCCCGCTGGTCGGCAGACAGCATTCGCGGGACTACCTCGTTGTATGATGTCCACGGCTGTTTGCCTTCGAGCGCCAGTGCGGGTTCCATGAGTCGGGCGAGGCTGTCGGCGATAGCCTTTGTGCGTTCGGGTGTATACACGCTGCCGTTCATCAGGCAGTAGGCATCGACGAACTGGCGGCGGAAGGCCGTATTCTGCACGCTGTTCTTGAAGATGCGTATGAGGTCGTTGGCATTGCTTGAGAGGAGTGTGGCGAGTGCCTGCGGGTTGCTGAATCCCCAGTCGACGTCGAAGAGCACCATGTGGAACTTTCCGTTGTTCCTGCTTCTAAAGCCCTTAGAGTTGTTGCTGTTGCATATCCAGTCGGAAGAGCCGATATAGGTGATGGCAGCCATGTAGTTGATGAACTCATCGACATCGGCAATACTGCGCATCTGTTCCATGGCGCTGTCGTCGGCCATTTTCGCTGAGATAGCCACCCATTGCTTGAAGGACTTGTTGTCGCCTGCTTTCTGGAAATAGCCGTTGGAGTATTCGAAGGCATCAAGCTCGTCCTTGTCGTAGCCATAGTTTGCCGTTGCATAGAACTTGTTGGCGGGGTCGCGGAGGTTCAGCATTCCTATGTATTCTCCGTTGAAGAAGACATGTACGGGTTGCAATTCCTGTGCATCGACATAGATGCCGCTGGAGGTGATGGGCTGTTGGATGATGGCATCCTTGATACGTCCGTGGCCTGGTGAGTCGTTATCGTTGCCGCCGTTGCGGACGATGATTTCCTTATACTTGTTATACGGTTTCGTAGAGAAGAATGAATAGTCGAATGTCTTCTTTCCCTCAAAGATATTCCTCGCCTTGAGCTTGAAGGAGCTGGGAGCATACAGTCGGCTCCATCCTCCGGCAATGGTGAATTCAGCCTCCTGGTTGACGACCATGCGGTTGTCGGCGGTGATGAGTTCCACATTGACGGGTCGTTCCCAGTCCATATTGAGGTTGTTTGGCACGCTGTTATTGCCATGGCCCACAACACCGTTCTTTCCCTGACAGTACACGCCGATGTAGTCGTCGTAGAGGTTGTCAGGATTCGTGGATATGGCGAGTACGGGGAGGTAGTAGTCGCCGGTTTGTTCGAGATAGGTACGCGTGACGACCTCGCTTGGCAACATTCCCTGCTGGAACAGCCTGAGGCGCAGCGTCGTTGTCTCATTGATGGCAAAGTCACCGGTAGTATTCTCCATGCTCTCGCCGTCGGGTGTCGACCCGTCGAGCGTGTATCGCAGGGTTGCTCCCGGCGGTATTCCCACGTGAATGGTGAAGGGTGTGGTGAAGAGTTGCGACGGTGTGTCGACGGGCGGTGCCTGCAGTCTGCGCTCCGAGAACATGCTTCCGTTGTTGGATGCTGCCGGTGATGCGTCACCGGTATGCTGCCAGTTTCCGGTTCCGTCGGTTGTCCGTGCGTAGGAGCATCGCGGGATGGCGGCGGGATAGTTTAGTGTGATGAATGGCTGGCCGCTATAGCCAGACACCACGATGGTGCCCCCTTCTTCGTCGAGGCTGAAGGGTATCTGTTTGTAGGCGGTGCTGCCGTAGGTTCCTTGTGAGGAATGATGGTCGAAGTAGACGATGGCGTAGTCGTTTGGCTTCACCACTCCATAATCCCATGGCAGCATGCACTTCTTGGGGTTTTCCGGGTCGTCGGAGAAATACAGTCCACCGAGGTTGACGGTTTTATCGGTTGTATTATACAATTCGAGCCATGCCCCGTAGTTATAGGAATAATCGATATACTGGTCGATGTTTGCCACCATCAGCTCGTTGGCGACGAGTGCCTCGGCCGGGTCTATGTCATCGTAGTCCTCATACATGCCCGGCGTGATGACAAAGGCACAGTCGGAGAATTTTCCTCCGAAGTTCTGCATCTGGTAGAGGGCGATGACATTCTTTCCTTGGTTGAGATAGATGGACGGCACCTTCAGCTCGATGAACTCCTTGCCTGTCGTCCAGTCTTCCCCCTGCCCTATCAGGTGTCCGTTGACATAGGCCTTAAAGGAGTCGTCGTGACAGAGCCTCAAGGTATATCCTGATGTGGTGTCTACGCTGTCGAGGTTGAAATCGCGCCGTATCCAGTAGCTGTTATAGTCGCCGCCGCGCCAGATGGTCTGTACCTCGGGGATAAACCCTTGGTTACCCAATGGCATGACAGTATTTTCCCACATGCTGTCATCATACTCGGGAAGGGTCCAGTCCATGGACTCGGTGAACCCACTCATGTCCGGCTCGCCGATGGACGAGCCGCCGACGACATAGCTGCACTGGACGAAGAACAGCGTTCCCTGCCACAGCTCGCGGTTACCGTCGGTCATATCGACGATACTCAGCTTAGAGACCTCCACGTCCGTACCCTCGGTATTCCCTCCCATGCGGAGGTCGAGCTTCAGGTCCTGAATAGCGGTATCAGCCAGTTTGCTGATGGTCAGCCTGGCTGTTCCTGTTGAAAGGTCCTTGACGTCGGAGCCAAACAGAATGGCATCATCCTCGTTCTCACCGGCATAGAGTCGTACCTCGGGAACGGCACCATTGGTGACACGCACATCAGCGATGATGCGGTAGCGGTGAGACGACAGGATGTTGACGGGGGTCTTCAGCTGTAGCCTCACATCATTGACGGCCGTGGTAGCGAAAGGCAGGTGGATGGTGTACACATCATTCTGTGACGCCTTGCACAGTTGTGGCCACGACTCATCAGCCTTGCGGCTCGGGTTATAGAGCGTCTTGGCCGTCCAAGGTTCGTTATAGCCGAAATCGAGTTCCTGGGCTGCTGAAGGAAGAGCCGTCAGCAGGAACAGTATCAAGGGCAGTAGCTTCTTTTTCATCATTCAGTGTTTCTCTATAATAAACTATTGGTCGGGGTTCTCCTCATACCCTTGCAGGTCCTCGGGGAGTGCCGACATGATGGTTGTGTATGCGGTTTCTTCAAGGTGTCGGATATTATCCGGTCCCTGTCCGATGGGCTTTACCGGTTGATGGATGGTAAGCTTCAGTGGATGCCAGAACACCCAGTAGAGGTCTTTCTCTCGCGGTTTGACATTTACCGACCCATTGATGGTCAGCGGCACAACGGGAAGTCCTATCTCATCGGCGAGCATGAAAGCGCCACGCCGGAACTTCCCCATATGTCCGGAGAACGAGCGTGAGCCTTCGGGGAATACCACCAGCGACATGCCTCCCGACAAGGTCTGGCGAGCCTGCTCATAGGATTTCCGGATTTTGCTTGGGCCGCTCTTGTCGACAAAGATATGATGGGCCGCCTGGCATGCAGCCCCCACAATCGGCATTCGTCGCAGGCCTTGTTTCATCATCCACTTGAAATTACGTCCAAGGAAGCCATAGATCAGGAAGATATCGAAAGCCCCCTGGTGGTTGGACACGAAGACGTAGCTCTGCCCTTCCTCCAGATTGTCGCGGCCCTCCACCCGGACAGGCAGCAGCAATACCCTTACGATGAATTGCGACCACAGGCGACCGGGATAATATCCCCAGAAATGTCCATTGCCGAGCGTACACCCTGTTATCGTGACCACTCCGGTGATGATGGTCGCGATGAGGATGAGCGGAGCCGCAATGAACAGCTGATATAGGCGGTAAAGTATAGTTATCATATTATGAAAGATATTATTTGTGGCGATGAGGATGGGGGTGAACGGTATCTGGGATAGCGCTAACTCTTTCTCAGGGTGATCACGACGACCTCAGGGGGTACGTTAAATCTGAAGCGGAAGACGCCGCCAAGCCCTGTAGTGACATAGAGCCGTTGGTGTCCCTGACTGTACAGCCCGCTGTCTTCCGACCACAACAGTCTGCTCGGGCGGAGGCCAAACAGTTGCAGCTGACCGCCATGGGTATGTCCGCTGAGCGTCAGTGCCACGCTGTGTCGGCCGGCAATCTCTGACTTCCATTCTGTCGGATTGTGCTGCAGGAGGATGGTGAATGCCGACGGCGGGATGCCCTCGAGTGCTCTGTCGATATCAGCCTTGTTCGGGACCGTTACCCTCAAATGGCGGCGCTTGTCGGCAAAGAATGCCGTTCCAGCCACGTAGAGCTGCTGTCCCTGGCGGGAGATGGTCTGATGGCTATTGTCGAGTACGGCCCACCCTGCTTGCTGCTGGCGCGAGACTGTCTCTCGCTCATTGGCTATGCGCAGCGCCTCATCCACGGTGGGTGCATAGTAGCTGTAGTCGTGATTTCCGAGTACGGAGAACACGCCATCGGTGGCATGCAGCTTTCTCAGCGACGACGCATAGGGATAGAGTTCTTGCGGATGAGCATTCTGCACGTCGCCCAAAAGGAATATGGCGTCGGCATGCTGCAGGTTGACGGTTTCTACCAGTCGGTCAACGAAGTCTGTGGGCAATGAACCGATATGAAGGTCGGAACAGGTTACGATGCGATAGCCGTCGAAGGCGTCGGGAAGGTTGCTGAATGTCATCTCCATCTGTTTGACGACAATCCGGTTAGCTTCGAAGAAGCGTCCGTAGGCGAAGACACCCACGACGAGCAAGGCCATCATCAGGCCGAGCAGCCGCCCCCAGTTTGCCCTACGCTTGCTGAAACGGCGCAGCGGACGTCCGATGGCGGAAAAGAGATGGATGACGAAGCGAGGAACGAAGAACAGCCCCATGGCTATTTCCACAATGGTTGCCGTGGTTGCCGGATCCACCTGAAGAAAGAGCAGTGCCACCATGGCCAAGGAGGGAACCCACCTGAGCAGTTGCTCCCATAATGGTTTCTTCGATTTCCTGCGACTATAGCGCCATGTGCGGTAGCAGTCGGGTAACAGTATGAGTATGAGAAGTAGTATCAGCACGAGGTCTATGAATGTTATGGGTTAAACACCGGTACTTCTTCACTGGTCATGTGAGAGAATGCCAGTTCCTCACCGCGGCAGTCCTCATCGAAAGGCACCGGCCGGTGGCGGTCGAAGACAAGGCGGCCGTTACAGAAGGTCTTCTCTACACACCAAGCCAGTGTGCGGCCTTCGAGCGGACTCCACCGGCAGAGGCTTTGCACATCGTCTGCCGTCACCGTAAAGGGCTGGTGGCGGACAATGGCCAGGTCGGCTTTATAGCCCTGACGGATATATCCCCGTCCTTTGATGCCGAAGAGCGCTGCCGGATGATGACACATCAGTTCCGCCACGCGTTCCAACGACAACACTCCCTCATCGGCAAGTGTCAGGATGGCAGGAAGGGAATACTGCACCATCGGCATTCCTGATGCCGCGCGCCGGCATCCCCCTTGCTTTTCGCTCATCAGGTGAGGAGCGTGGTCGGTAGCGATGGTCGCTATGCGGCCGTCGTTGAGGGCCGTACGGAGGGCATCGCGGTCGATGGGTGACTTGACAGAGGGGTTGCACTTGATGCGTGCGCCCAGCTGCTCATAGTCGCGGCAGGTGAACAGCAGGTGCGGGACCACAGCCTCTGCGGTAATCCTTCTGCTTGAGCCAAAGAGCTTCAGCTCGGCAGCTGTAGAGACATGGGCCACATGCAGTCGTGTGCCATAGGTTTCTGCCAGCGTGGTGGCAAGGAGGGAGCTGTTGTAACAGGCCTCCTCACTACGGATGAATTGATGGAGGCCTATCGGCGGGTCTTCGTCGTGCTGTTGTGCTTCGGCCATATTCCTGTTGATGATGGCGGTGTCCTCACAGTGTGCCACTATCACAAGGCCGGCATCGGCAGCACGCTGGAATATCGTCTGCAGCGTGTGCTCATCGTCAACGAGCATGTTTCCGGTAGAAGACCCCATGAACAGTTTCAACCCGGGAATGCGGGTATGGTCCAGTTCGTTGAACAACCGGCTGTTGTCGGCGGTGACGCCAAAGAAAAAGGAATAGTTCACATGGCTCTGCCCGGCAGCGATGCGGAATTTCTCCTGCAGTGCGGAAAGGGTTGTCGTCTGTGGAATGGTGTTCGGCATGTCCATAAACGATGTCACTCCTCCGTATGCCGCAGCACGGCTTTCCGAGCGGATGGTGGCCTTATGGGTAAGCCCCGGCTCACGGAAATGTACGTGGGTATCGATGACCCCGGGGAACACATGACAGCCGGCAGCGTCGATGACTTCATCGAAGACGTTGCCGTTGAGTCTTGACGTCTCTGCGTCATCGAGCAACGCCTCGATACAGTCTCCATTGATGACGATGTCTACCCGGCGGGTGACACCGTCGCTGACCACCTGCGCATGTTGGATGAGTATCCGCATTATTATTTCGTGGCGGACGGCGAGGCTTCCACGGCGGTGCTGTCGGCGGCAGGACTGTCGGCAGCGGGGTTGGCCATACCGTTCATGATTTTCTGGTTCTCCTGAGCTTTATCATAGAATTCCTTGACGTAGGGGTCGTTCTTGAACGTGTCGGTAGCCTTGCTCATGATATACTCTATCCACGGTGTCAGCTGGGGATAGCGCTGGTCCATCGTCATCAGGAAGAACACGCCCGGCCCCAACACGTTGTCGAAGTTCGTCACGACGAAGTCGGTGACAAGGCTGTCCTCGGCCTCGGCAATGCGTTTCTCCTCTGCGGCCAGCATGGTATATACCAAGTCCATGTTGCTACCGTCCATGATGGCCTGGTCATGACGGTGAACCAACTCCTGACGGCTGGTCATGAGCGTGTTGTAACGGTCGAAGAAATTCGTCAGCGAGTCGTTAAGCGGAGTTCCCGATGCTGACTGCCGTGCCAGGTTCAGGTTGAGCAGGATGTCACTGCCGTCCTCCAATACCACATAGGTAAGCGGTGCTTCCGACGTGTCATCCATGCACACGTGGGCCAAGACCACCTGGTCAGCCTTTCCGGAGAAGTTGAACTTGCCGTGCACAATCTTACACGAGTCGATATTCTTCAGTCCATCTTCGGTGACTACTTTCAGATAGAGCTTATGTCCGTCGAGGGTTGGAATGTCCGACGATCCCACAATGTTATACTGGCTTCCGCAAGCCGTTAAGACGACGAACAGGGTTAGCATGCAGAACGGCACGAGAGACGGCGCCTGACGCTTGGTATTGAAAAATGCTTTCATTTTTATATATGTTTCAAAAACTCTTTATCGGTTATTATCGTAATGGCTGCTGTCAGGCCTTTTCATTTTTTCCTGATGACAGCCGCAGGGTGGTATAGACTTCTATGAGCGAGCTTGCCAGCAGCAACAGCACCCACTTGTTATAGAAATAGGTGACGAAGGTGTAATAGTCACGACGCAGGAAGGCCAATGGCCGCGACCCCGCATCGCTTACCATCAACAGCCCTGCCAGCACCAGCAGGAAGGCGGCAAGGCCCTGGAGGCGCTTGAGACGGCGCATCACCATGTCGCGGTTGTCGTAGGGCTGCAGGGACTGCATGATGCAGAAGAGCAGTGCCCCTGCCAGATACACCCAGCAGGCCACCGGTCTCCACGACAGGGTGGCAGCGAAGGCCACGGCTCCGCCCACCATCAGCAGGCCGCCCGTAAGCAGCAATATGGAATTCACTTGTCTGTTCATCGGCATCACTACATGATTATTCGTCGCTGAGCACGAAGATGTCCTCGTCCGACGCTTTCATAAAATAACGTTCGCGCGCAATGCGCTCATAGGCCTTGGGGTCATGGCGAAGCTTGTCGAGCAACAGGCTGTCACGCTCGTTGGCTTTTGCCATCTGCTTATATTCATCTTGCAGGGCATTGATTTCCGACTGCAGGCGCATGCGTTCCCGCCAGCTGTTTTCATCGAGCAGGCAAACCCACAAGAGGCCTAACACCACGGTTATCAAATATTTATAGCGACCGGCCAATTTCCAGAGGCCTCGCAAGAACTTTTTCATCTTACTCATCGTCTGTTCTTTCCTGACTTTATTTTCGATGCAAATATAGCAGAAACCGAAGAAAATACAAAATTTGCCGACCCAATATTAATGTTATTTAATAAAAACTACTAATCGCTAACCTTTGAGCCATTGGCGGAAGCATAGTGATTATTAACAGAAAAAAAGAAGAAAAGTAACAGAAAATCTTCGTCGTTTCAAATTTATTACGTAACTTTGCCACAAAGTTAACAACCTTCAACCATGCATATTGCAATAGCTGGAAACTTGGGCAGCGGAAAAACAACGCTTACGACGATGCTGGCCAGGCACTACGGATGGGAACCGCGGTTCGAAGCCGTAGACTACAACCCATACCTCGAGGACTACTACAAGGACATCAAACGATGGTCCTTCAACTTGGAATGCTACTTCCTCAAAGAGCGTTTCAAGGACCTTCTTGATATTGCCAAAGCCCAGCACACCATCATCCAAGACCGGACCATCTACGAAGGCGTCTACGTGTTCACAGCCACCAACAAGGACATGGGACATCTCGACGACCGCGACTTCCAGACCTACATGGAACTGTTCCACCAGATGACCGGCATCGTAAAGCCGCCCCACCTGATGATATACCTCAAGGCATCGGTTCCCCATCTCGTTGAGAACATCCAGAAGCGGGGACGCGACTACGAGCAGGGCATCCCACTGGAATACCTGAGCAACCTCAACGCCAAATACGAGGACTTCATCAACAACCGCTACCCCGGCAAGGTGATGACCATTGATGTCGACGACATCGACTTCCTCAACAACCCGCAAGACTTTGCGGGAATCCTCGACAAGATTGACCGGACACTCTTCGGACTGTTCCCGGAATAGTCCGCCGCCGGCAGCACCACATACAGAACATATCATTCCATCAATACCAAACCCAACCACTATGCATATAGCCATTGCAGGAAATATAGGAAGCGGGAAAACAACCCTCACCAAGATGCTGGCCCATCGCTACGGATGGACGCCGCGTTTCGAACCCGTTGACAACAACCCCTACCTTGCCGACTTCTACGCCGACATGCCCCGGTGGGCCTTCAACACTCAGATATACTTCCTTAACAAGCGTTTCGCCGAAGTAGTAGAAATCTCCAAATGCAAAGAGACCATCATCCAGGACCGCACCATCTTCGAGGACGCCCGCATCTTCGCCCCGAACCTCCATGCACAAGGCATGATGAGCGACCGCGACTTCGAGAACTATACCGACCTGTTCAACCTGATGATCTCGCTGGTCAAGCTCCCTGACCTGATGATATATATCCGGTCGACCATCCCGAACCTCGTCGCTCAAATCCAGAAACGCGGACGTGAATTTGAGAAATCCATCCGCATCGACTACCTGCAAGGCCTCAACGAGCGCTACGAAGCATGGATAAGCTCCTACAAGGGTCCACTGCTCATCGTCGACGGCGACCGGCTGAAGTTCGGAAACAACCCGGAAGATTTCAATCAGGTCACCGACATGATTGACGCCAAGCTCTTCGGATTCTTCCCTCTCGACCAGTAGTCCATACAGCCGAAAGATTTCCTCTTAATCAATAAATAAGCGAAGAAATCATAAAAAACATGCCAAAATTGCAGCTATTTCGTAGAAATTGTGTAATTTTGTCAGCCAATGAACACATCTGAACTTCAACAAGTCAAACAAAGGTACAACATCGTTGGTAACAGCGATGGTCTGAACCACGCCCTCGATGTCGCTATGCAAGTGGCACCGACCGACCTCAGCGTGCTCATTGTCGGTGAGAGCGGCGTTGGTAAGGAAATCATACCAAGGATTATTCACGACCGCTCACCGCGACGTCGCGAGAAATACTTCGCCATCAACTGCGGAGCAATTCCCGAAGGAACCATCGACAGCGAACTCTTCGGACACGAGAAAGGAGCTTTCACCAGTGCCATCGGCGAAAGCGAAGGATATTTCGGAGTGGCCGACAAGGGTACCATCTTCCTTGACGAAGTGGGCGAGCTGCCATTGGCCACGCAGGCCAGGCTGCTCCGCGTTCTCGAGACCGGAGAGTATATCCGTGTCGGCGGAACACAGATCCGCAAGACTGACGTACGCATCGTGGCCGCGACGAATGTCAACATCCAGAAAGCCATCACCGAGGGACGGTTCCGCGAAGACCTGTACTACCGTCTGAACACCATACCCATCCAGATGCCTCCCCTTCGCGACCGCGGAGAGGACATCCTGCTGCTGTTCCGGCTGTTCGCCTTGCAGATGGCAGAGAAATTCCACCTTCCCAAGATTGTGCTCACCCAGGAAGCCCAGCAGCTCATGCTCAGCTACAAATGGCCGGGAAATGTCAGACAGCTGAAGAATATTACCGAGCAGATGTCGGTCCTGAGCGAGAAGCGGGAGATCGACCTGCAGACACTCAGTCGCTATATCCCGCAAGACCCGGAGAGCACGCAGCTGGCCATCATCGGGAAAGGCGGCGGCGAACACTCCTACGAGAACGAGCGTGAGATGATCTACAAGATACTGGTGGAGCTGAAAGGCAATGTCAGCGATTTGCGACGCGACCTCAACGGCATCAGAAAGCAACTGAACGATGCCCGTGACATCGACACGGCCGCCGCATACACCATCACCACATCGGAGACACCTGCCATCACTCCCATGCCGGCAGCAGGCTCACGGCAAGAGAAGATTGAAGAAGCCGAAGCGGAAGAAATCAGCGAGCCGGAGACCCTCAACCTTGGCAACATGGAGCGCCAGATGCTGATGAAAGCCCTTGAGCGCAACGGCGGCAACCGCAAGAAGGCTGCTCGCGAGCTGGGCATCTCCGACCGCACGCTATATCGCCGCATCAAGGAATACGGACTGGAATAAATGTGAGCAACAAACAGAATATGAGTGACTACAGAGCATTTGCGATGAAGCATCGCTGGGAAAGGACTTCAAAGAAAACAGCAGGCCGGCGGCAGCACGCCATCCGGCTATGGTGTCTCGTGATGCTCTCTGTGCTCTGCGTGGGCTGCATACCCAAATACGGGTTCAACGGCGCCAGCATCAACTACTCAGAGACAAAAACCATTCAGATTGCCGACTTCCCCATCCGCAGCAGCTACGTCTGGGGACCGATGGGACCGATCTTCAACAACGAGCTCAAAGACATGTTCGCCAACCACACCAAGCTCATCCAGGTGAAAAGGAACGGCGACCTGAAAATAGAAGGAGAAATCACACAGTACTCACAACGAAACAAAGCTGTCTCGGCAGAAGGACACTCCGCACAGGTAGAACTCGCCATGACAGTCAATGTGAGGTTTACCAATAATGTCAACCATAAGGAAGACTTCGAACGGCAGTTCACCTCTACCAAGACCTACGACTCCACACAGAGCCTCAACTCCGTGCAGGAAGAACTCGTCACACAGATGGTGAAAGATATCACCGACCAGATATTCAACGCCACCGTAGCCAACTGGTAACAAGCAATGACAAATATGGATATCGTCAGCCTCATCAACACGCCCAAGCACCTGGACAAGGAGACACAATACCAGCTCCGTGCCCTACTGGCTCTTTATCCCTATTACCAGCCGGCCAGACTCTTGCTCCTGCGCAACCTATACCTGCTCCACGACCCCACCTTCGACCAGGAACTGCGCAAAGCAGCCATCTACCTCACCGACAGAAGGAAAATATTCGAACTGGTAGAGGCATCACATTACCAAATCAAGAGAGAGACAGCCAACTCAAATCCCCGTACCAAGGAGGAAAAGGAGGAGCGCACGCTACGCCTCATTGACGAATTCCTTGGCTCCATCCCTACCGACGACGAAGACGAGAAGAAGGAAAAGCGGAAGCCCACACCTGCCGATGCTGCCATCGACTACGTCTCCTATCTCATTGAGACGGAAGAAATGCAGCAGGAGCAGTCGCCTCAGCTGCGAGGGCAGAGTCTCATCGACGACTTCATCAACAACGACAACGGAAAGATACAGCTGAAGGATACGCCCGACGACGAATTGTCCGCAGCCCTGCAAAACGGCGACAACGCCATCGACGACGAAAATGCCGAAAACAGTCTCGAAGAAAGCTACCAAACCGAGACTTTAGCCAAAATTTACGTTAAACAAGGCAGATATTCGAAGGCTTTAGAAATTATTAAGCGATTAAATTTGAATAATCCGAAAAAAAATGCTTACTTTGCAGACCAAATCCGGTATTTGGAGAAATTGATATTAAATAACAAAACAAATAATTAAAAAAATGCTTTACACACTATTTGTAATTCTTATCGTATTGGCAGCCGTGCTGATGATCGGCATCGTGCTCATCCAAGAGTCAAAAGGTGGAGGCCTGGCCTCTAACTTCTCAGCATCAAACAACATCATGGGCGTTCGCAAGACGACCGACGTTGTTGAAAAAGCCACATGGGGTCTGGCCTTCACCATGGTTATCCTCAGTGTTGCTTGTGCTTATGTAGCTCCCCGCGCAGGCTCTGAACAGAGTGTTCTTGAGCAGAACGCCACTCAGACACAGACCACCAACCCGGTCAACACGCCGAGCTTTGGCGTTGGCGAACAGCAGGCACCTGCCGAGACTCCCGCAGAGGCTCCTGCCGAAACACCCGCAGAGGCTCCCGCAGAGACTCCTGCAAAATAACCTGCAGGCCTGTAGACTGCGGATCATTCGTAGCCGACAGTGGCAGGCGGTGGCCGTATGGATACCGCCTACTGAATATCGCAACAGAAAAGCCATTTCCCTGTTCAACGGGAAATGGCTTTTCTGTTTCCGGAGCTCCCTGCCGGCGTTGCTCGCTGCAGGAACAAGACTCAAGTATCTGAGGCGGTAGAGAGCCTGCGGCCTACCGGTTCTTGGCAAGGTTGTAGTTATAGTATTCCTTCTTGCCTGTGATATCCTCCACAATCTCGAGGAAGGGCGGGAGCTTCACACTCTCACATTCCGTGATGCCCTTGGTCTCGAGGATGAGCAGGCCCGGCTTGGGGAGCCGGTATTCGTCGAGTTCCAGATACTGGCCTTTCCAGATGAAGCTCCGGCGCAGTTTCACGATGGTCTGCCTGTAGGGGTCGGCCTGCTGAAGCATGGCTTGATAGAGGTTGGAGTTGATCTGCTGTTCCGTCTCTATCAACTCATGAGGCGACACGCGCTTCTTGGAGTTCAGCACAAATACCGGCTTGCCATTCCAGATACGGCGGCGCAGGCGCACCTCGCTGTCGGGGTCGGAGACCAGATAGGTCTGGGTGATTTCGCTCTCCGTGCATTCCGGCAGCTTCCCCGTGATACGCACGATGTATTTCCGCTCTTCCTCGATAGGTTGCGGAAGGGCCAGCACATTGCTGATTTCCTTGAGCACACGGTTGAGCTTGGCGTCGAAGTCGTCGTGGTTGTTGATGACGCGCAGGTGGGGATGTCCGGTCCAGGCTTCAATGACTTTCTTGTCGAGCATACGCGCTATCTGCAGCCCTGCTTCATCGGCAGGTTCGTTGCGCGAGGCGTTGTTCGTGGTGGTGTAGTACTGTTCTGCACCGTCGGCGGCCGACACCAGATGCAGCACGGCATCATAGCGCTGGCGAAGCTCAAGGGTGCTGGTGCCCACAGCGCGTGTGATATCCTCCCACATGGCCGGTGTCATGTAGGCCGAGATGTCGAGTGTTCCCCGGTCACACACGATCAGGCAGGGACCGTCGTAGGCTTCTGCCATCCTGAGGAATTTGTCTTCAAGGGCGAGTTGCAGTTCCAGCGTGGCTTTCTCTCCTTCATAGAAGAAGGCCTTGTTCTTCGTCAGGTAGTCCATGCCAGCCTGGGTGAACATGGTGGGGACCTCGGGAATGGTGAAGACCTTGTAGCCGAGGCTTGAGAAGTGTTCGATGACCTTGACGAGTGCTGTCGTCTTTCCTGCGCACGGTCCTCCGGTCAGCACGATGCGCGTGATGGTGGCGTTTGTCCCTCCGCTTGGCGAGGTGTCAATCATTTGCTTGTTCATATTGTTGGATTGTTATTGTTTCGCTGTTCATGCTTTTGTCCTGAGCCTGGCCAGTTGCTCGCTCTCGCCCACGACCCAGAGAATGTCACCGGGCTCCAGCGTGCGGTTCGGGTCGATGGCGGAGAGGTCTTTCTGTCCCTCCTCCACCCCGACGACCAGGCATCCGTATTGCTCGCGGATGCCGCTGTTGCGCAGGGTCTTGCCGGCAAACGACGAATGGGGCGAGAGCGTCAGCTGCGTCAGCAGCATCTCCCGCTTCTCTATTTCCACGTCCTCGCCGAAACGCTCGCCGCGCAGTGCCTGTCCGACGGCAGCCAGCTGCTCGTCGGAGCCGATGACCTGTATGCGGTCGGAAGGGAAGACAACGGTCTGACCGCCGGGAATATTGATACGGCGCTGACCGCGCAGGATGCTGCTCACCTGCACGCCGAAGCGTTCGCGCAGATGCAAGCTGTTCAGGGGTTGTCCTGCCCACTGCGAGTCATTGGGCACATCGAAGTCGGTGATATGGATATCGCGGTCAGAGAGCCGGCCCTCGAAGAGCGGACGCTTACGGCCGCTCACCTGCGCGGCAATCTCGCGCGAGCGCAGGTTCTGGAGGAACAGCCGTTCCATGCGTATGCTGCGCTGTTTGATACCTCTCGACATGATGACCGCCATAATGACCACCAGGGCTATGCAGACGATGACGGCATTGCGGAACCTGCTCATGCTGTTGACGACATAGAAGACGAAGCCCATGGCGATGACCATCCGCATGATGATGGTGAACGTGAGCGGCAGACGGTTCACCGGACGCTCCGTCCACAAGGCTTTGAACTCGTCGGAATGGTTCTTTTTCATGATCATTGCCCGAAGGAAAGGAGCGATGATGATGAGCTCTGCCAGCCCTGTCACCACGTTGGCCATCCACGTCCATTTCGTTGCCGAGAGGAGTTGCCGCAGGTGCGGCAGCAGGAACGTATTGAGCAGGGTAATGACCATCACCGACAGGATGCTATATATTAAGGTATATAGTCCCATCTGCGAGAGCAGTGCGCGCCAGTTACTCTTCTCGGTCTCTGACGTCTGTCCTTGCGACGATATGCGGTTCAACCGGCGCATCCAGATCTTTGGGATCCGTTTCTCCAGCTGGTCGTAGGCCGGCTCGGCCGCTCTGATCATGTAGGGGGTGAGGAAGGTGGTCACCACCGAAACAGCAACGACCACGGGATAGAGAAACTCACTGATGACGCCCAGCGACAGGCCCAGCGAGGCGATGATGAAGGCGAACTCGCCGATCTGCGCCATGGAGAAGCCGCAGCGCATAGCCGTCTTCAGCGGCTGTCCGCTGAACATATAGCCCAGCGATCCAAAGACTGCCTGCCCAAGCAGGATGGTGAGTGTCAGCACGACGATGGGCAGCCACTGCGTGGTGAGCACATGCGGGTCGACAAGCATACCCACCGACACGAAGAACACGGCTCCGAAAAGGTTCTTTACGGGTTCTACCACACGGATAATCTTGTCGGCCTCGATGGTCTCTGCCAGGATGCTTCCCATCACGAAAGCGCCGAAGGCTGAGCTGAAACCGGCCTGCGTAGCCACGACGGCCATCAGACAGCACAGCCCCAGCGACACGATGACGAGGGTCTCCTCGGTCATCAGCTTGCGCGTACGACGGAGAAACAACGGAATGAGGAAAATACCTACCACAAACCACATCACCAGGATGACCACCAAACGAACCACCTGCCCTAACAGGCGGCCGCCGTCAGGACTCTGCCCGCCGGCAATCGTCGAGAGCATCACCATCATCACGATGGCCAGCACATCCTCAAGAATCAGTACGCTCATCACCAGCGAGGCAAAGCGCTGCTGGCGCAGACCCATGTCGTCGAAGGCCTTATAGATAATCGTCGTCGACGACATGGCCAGCATACCGCCCAGGAAGATGCAGTTCATCTGCGACCACCCGAAACACTTGCCCACAAACATACCCAGCAGCAGCATCGACGTGACGATGCTCAGTGCGGCGATGACGGGCTGCATGCCCATCTTCAGGATTTTCTTGAACGAGAAGTCTAACCCCAAGGAGAAGAGCAGGAACATCACACCGATGTCTGCCCATGTCTGGATATTCTCCTTGTCTACCACCGATGCCAGCCATGGCATGTGTGGCGACACCAGGAAGCCGGCGACGATATAGCCCAGTACCAGCGGCTGGCGCAGCTTCTTGAACAATAGCGTCACCACGCCGGCCACCACAAGGATTAAGGCCAAGTCTCTAATCAGTGCATCCATGTATCTGTCGTGCTTGTCGTTTCTCTTTGCAAATTTACATAAAAAAGGCGACATTCATGCGCATAGACGTAAGAATTTTCATTTTTTCTTGTTCCAAAGAGTTCACAACGTGATTCCTAAGAGAAAACGATGTAATCCCTAAGAGAATACAGTGTAATCCCTAAGAGAATACAGTGTAATCCCTAAGAGAATACGATGTGATCCCTAAGAGAATACAGTGTAATCCCTAAGAGAATACGATGTATTCCGCAACCGCAAAAAAGTGAGAATGACGTTAAGAGAAGTTAAGACGCAGGCTCTGTCTGGCTTCGTGACCATTCTCTCCGCAGGCAGGAATAGGCAAAGGAGAGGAGATAATAGATGAGGACACCGGTGAGTAGGCCGGCAATGGCATCGACAGCATAATGGGCCTGGATATAGACGGTGGCCAGACACAGACAGACATAGAACGGCAACAGGATGAAGAACAGCTTGCGCGACTGGCGGAACCATACGAGCAGCATGCACACCGTGGCAACGCCGACATGCGACGAGGGGAAGGCTGCCGTGGGACGCTCGCCGGCTATCTTTGCAATCTCTACCATCCAGTAGCCGACACCCGACAAATGGCCGGGAACGGGAAGACACTCGTCATGCACGTTGAAATAGTCGCCGACAGAAGGGAACAAGCCCGCTGTGACATTGTCAAAGCCTATGGCCGGATAATAATAGGTGGGTCCGGCAACAGGCAGAAGGTCGAAGATGACATAATAGACGAAGAACGAGCCGATGACGACAAAGGCACACCGTGTAAACTCCTGATAGCGATAGCAGAAGGCTGACAGCAAGACGATGACCATCATGGGATAGTACGCCACGTAGCCAAAGTCAAGGGCTTCGCTCAGCACGGGCCATGGTGCTTGCTCATGGAAGAGCAATGCGGGCTGGAAGCCAAAGAGGTTCTCGTCGGCCTGGGCAAAGAGATGGTCGAGGTTCGGCAGGCAGCGGTTCAGCTCATAGGTGTCGGGATACCACCATCCCAGCATGGCCAGCTGGATGAACACGCGAAGCCCCATCGTCAGGCGGCATGGCATCAGCCGATAGACCACCCACATGGCGACGATGCTGGCTGCTATGCGCACCCGCCCTTCCACCATCGCATCGAGGTTGGAAAGGCCGTCACGCAGGAAGTACATCATCACCCCTGTAAACAGGATGTAGATGATGATACCCCACTCCAGCAGGATCAGACCACGACGGGGTTCCTTCTCTATTTCTATGAAGTCTTTTATAGCCACTTGTTCTCTTTATACCATTGTATGGTTTTGCTGACTCCCTCTGGCAACTGCACCAGCGGTTCGTAGCCCAGTTCCCGCCGGGCAGGCGTAATGTCGCACTTCCAGTTGCGCTGTCTGAGGATATGATACTTGTCGTTGTTCAATGCCGTAATCTTTCCCGTCAGGCGACTGATGTATTCGCCGCAGAACGTGACCAGGCGCAGCACCCATATCGGAGCCTTCAGGCGTAGACACCACGGATTACCCAGTTCCTTGATGATAAGGTCGCTGAACGCGGTCGACAAGTACTCATCGCCGTCGCTGAGGAAGAACGCCCGGCCTACGACATCTCGCTCAAGGGCAAGAAACACAGCCTGGACGACATCGCTCACATAGACAAAGGTGATGACCTGACGCTTGAAGCCGACAGCAAAATCCGTATGTCCCTTGATGCTCTTGGCCATCAGGAAGTAGTCGCGCTCCCGAGGGCCATAGACTCCCGTCGGGCGCAGGATGACATAGGGCAGCGAGGTGGTCTGCAGGAACTGCTCGGCCAACAGCTTACTCTCGCCATAAGCGGTATTGGGCTGTGGCGTATCAGTCTCGCAGATTTCTTCGTAGGGCTCCTGCTCGTGGATGGCCCCGAAGATGCTCAACGAGCTGAGAAAGACGAAACGCTTCAGCGGCATCTGCAAGACCATGACGGCACGGATAAGGTTCTTCGTACCCTCGGTATTCATCCGGAAGAAGTCCTGATTGTCCAGACATTTCGTCACACCGGCAGCATGGACGATATAGTCGAAACGATGCTCGCGGAGCTGCTCGGTGAGCCGTTCCTGCGACGAAAAGTCAAGTTCGATGAAATGGATGCGCTCGTCCTGCAGATATCTCCTTGAGCTGCTCTGACGTACGGCAGCCCAGGTGTCGAGTCCCCGTTTGAGGGCTTCCTCGACGATGAACGAGCCGATGAAACCACTGGCGCCGGTGATAAGGATTTTCTCCATAAACTTCAATATTTTCGGCAAAGTTACGAAAAAAGCTTGTAAAAAGAAAGCGATTTTGGAAGATTAACGCAATTCAGCCTAAAATAAAGGCAATCAAGGGAAAAACGAGGAAGTTCAAATTGAAGGAGAAAGCAAATTAGGGAGGAATGCTGAAGGAGTTAGGATGCCAAATCGTAACCCAGAAAACAGGTTCTGAAGTAGGTTGATCGACTAAGCAAATTGGGGAAGAATGGCGCACCTTTCACCGCTCTTTCGCCAACCGTTTCTTATTCCGCAAACTGCTACATTTTGCATAGCGATGGATGCCTAAAAAGATAGTAGTTTTGCGGCCAAAATTAAAAAAAAGAGTAAGAAACATGAGAAGTACTTTTAACATTCTGTTCTATGTGAACAAGAGTAAGGAGAAAAATGGTATGGTGCCTGTGATGGGCAGGGTTACGATTAACGGCACTCAGAGCCAGTTCAGTTGTAAGAAGACGATCCCGCTTGGCATGTGGGACGTGAAAGGCAATTGTGCCAAAGGTCGTAGTAATGAGGCTTTGCAGATTAACCGCGAACTGGACAATATCAAGGCGCAGATTATCAAGCATTATCAGCATCTGTCAGATCGCGAGGCTTTCGTGACGGCAGATGGTGCGCAACTCTTATCAGGGATTTGGCAGCGAGTACGAAACGTTGCTGAGTGCTTTCGATAAGGACATCGCTAGCCAGAAGAAACGTGTGGGTAAGGACAGGGCAGCAAGCACACTCTGGGCTATGGAACGTTCGCGTAAGGATGTGGCAGAGTTCATCCAGTCGCACTACCGCCGCACGGATATGTCGATGTTGGAACTGACGCCAGAGTTTATCAAGGACTTCGCCGCCTACCTCAGTACAGACCGAGGATTGGCTAATGGCACAATCTGGCAGCGGTGTATGTGGCTAAAAGGCGTTGTGTTGAGGGCGCATTACAACGGCAAGATTCCCCGTAACCCGTTTGCCCAATTCCACATCAGTCCGAACTGCAAGGAAAGGGAGTTCTTGACAGAAGAAGAACTGAAAGCCGTCGTAACCCACGAGTTCAAGGACGATAATCTGGCTTTTGTTCGTGACATTTTTGTATTCGTGTGCTTCACTGCCCTCTCGTTCATCGACGTGAAGAACCTGACCACGGACAACATCGTGGATCTCAATGGCGACAAGTGGATTATCAGCAAGCGTCACAAGACCAACATCCCCTTCCAGGTGAAACTGATGGACGTACCATTACAGATTATCGACCGCTACAAGCACCTACAGGAAGACAAACTGGTGTTCGGCAAGATGAACTACTGGTCGATGTGTAAGAAACTGAAGAAAGTGATGGAAGCCTGTGGTATCGAAAAACAAATCTCGTACCACTGCGGACGCCACTCGTTTGCAACAATCGCTTTGACTAATGGCATGCCTATTGAGAGTGTGAGCCGGGTTTTGGGACATACTAATATCACCACAACCCAAATCTATGCCAAGATCACCTCTCAGAAGTTGAACAATGACCTGACGATGTTGGGCGACAAACTCAATGCATCATTCAGCAACATAAAAATAGCATGACTATGAAAAGAGGAATCATCAGAATGACAGAGGGCGGAAGGGTGAGTATGCCGCTGACAGATGTGTGGATGACGAAAGAAGAAATTGCCGACATGTTCGGTCTGCCGGAGGCTTTGATATTCCGCACCATCCGCTCCATCTATAAGAAGAGTGAACTATACGAGCATGAAACGACAAACAGGATTCCTTTCCCAAAACAGGAAAGCAAAGGCTGGACGATTGAAGTCTATAATCTGGACTTGATACTCTACCTTACCTACAAACTGCCAAGCCGTAATGCGCAGATATTTCGCAAGTACATGACGAACAAGGCTTACGAGCGCAGTCCATACGAGCACATCTGAATCATTGTGGACGACGTGGATTTCAGCCATCGGTCGTTCAGCCAATAGGCAACGGGATATAATCTCCACCAAATAGAAGGAAGACGGATGCCTCTGACAATAGCCAGAACATCCGTCTTTCTTTTGTTTTTCTTTTTGGAGGGGCAATCCTTCTAAAGGGCAATCTTCGGTGATGCCGCTTTACTGATAACTGGGTGATAACAACTTTGCAGCAGTGCCTCCAAGTCACTCTCACGATACAGCACCTTACCACCCAACTT
>CAMNII010000033.1 GCA_946540435.1 uncultured Prevotella sp. | reverse complement strand
ACCAACCCTATCCCGCTCAAGTTGGGTGACCCCTTCCTGCTGCATGCCAGCGACGGACGTTACTACATGTATGGCACCTCCCTGAATGATGGTTTCGAGGCATTCGTGAGCAACGACCTGAAACAATGGGAATCATGCGGCCAGATATACAAAGGCGGCAGCGAAACACAATGGAACAAGGACTGTTTCTGGGCCCCTGAGGTCTATGAGCGCGATGGGAAATACTATCTCTTCTACAGCGCCAACGATCGTAATAATCCCACCAATGAGGAGGAGAATTTCAGGATTGGTGTAGCCGTGAGCGATAATCCGGCAGGACCTTTCAGCGATCTCTTCAACCGCCCCTTGTTTACCCCCGACTATCCTGTTATTGATGCCAATGTGTTTTTTGATGATGCGAATGGACGGTGCTACCTCTACTTCAGCCGTTGCTGCTACAAGCACAGCGTGGAAAGCGAGATTGCCGACAGCCTCCGTAAAGCAGGCAGTTTCCCTGAGATAGAGGAGAGCTGGGTGTATGGCGTGGAGCTTAAGCCTGACTTCAGCGGTATCATTGGTGAGCCCCGACTTTTGCTCAGTCCTCCATCCCAGTTGTCGGATGTGCAGAGTGAATGGGAGAGTCGTAGTGCCACTCATGGTGAAGTTGGCCGTCGTTGGACGGAAGGCAGTTTCCTGTTCCGTGAGGGTGATACCTACTACATCATGTATAGTGCCAACAGCTACCAAGGCCGTTACTATGCCGTTGGCTACGCCACGTCAGACAATCCTCTAGGTCCTTTCACCAAGGCAACGAACAATCCCGTGCTTGAGGAGAATGTGAGCACTGGCGGCCGTGTGATGGGTACGGGTCATAACATGGTCCTGGCGATGCCCGATGGCAATAGATACTGTGTCTATCATGGTCGTATGTCAGATAATCCCGGTGAGCGAGTCGTCTTCATCGACCGCGTGCTGATTGACGACAAAGGAGTCCTCACCGTAGAAGGCCCGACTACGGAACCTCAGGAGATAAGAGTATATTGACAGCAACTCTGTCTGCAACTCGTTCTTCGGGTTGTCCGAAAAAACACAGCAGCCACAATTGACGAAAGTAATTGTGGCTGCTGTTTTGTTATTTGAAGGGTAAAATCAGAAGCGTCAGAGTGGGTGGTGGTTCTGATTAGTCTTTTTTTGTCATACTGTTGTCAGCTCTGATGAGTCTGGCTATAAAGGGAAGTGGCAGGTCCTACAGTTCGAGGTCGCCGTCGTGGATTTCGTGCCAGGGTAGTCCTTGCTTGTTGAGCTGTTCCATGAAGGGGTCTGGGTCGAACTCTTCGACGTTGTATACGCCTGGTTTCTTCCATATTCCCTTGCAGAACATCATGGCGCCGATCATGGCGGGCACGCCGGTGGTGTAGCTGACGCCTTGCATGCCTGTCTCTTCGTAGGCGGCTCGGTGTGAGCAGTTGTTATAGACGTAGTAGGTGTGTTCTTTCCCGTCGTTGCCGATACCGCGTATGCGGCATCCGATGGATGTCTGTCCTTCGTAGTTCTCGCCGAGGTCCTGCGGGTTGGGCAGTACGGCTTTGAGGAACTGCAGGGGCACGATTTTCACTTTTGCCGTTCCGCTGCCGTCGGCGAGTGGTGCTTCGTAGGTTACTTCGTCGATGCGGCTCATTCCGATGTTCTGAATGACTTCGAGGTGTTTGAGGTATTGCTGTCCGAAGGTCATCCAGAAGCGTGCGCGCCTTATGGTGGGGTAGTTGATGACGAGCGACTCTATCTCTTCGTGGTGTAGGAGGTAGCTGTCTCGTGGTCCTATCTCGGGATATGTGAGGTCTTTGTGTATCTCGAGGGGTTCTGTCTCTACCCACTTTCCGTTTTCCCAGTATAGTCCTTTCTGTGTGATTTCCCGGATGTTGATTTCCGGGTTGAAGTTTGTTGCGAAAGCTTTGTGGTGGTCACCGGCGTTGCAGTCGACGATGTCGAGGTATTGTATTTCCTTGAAGTGGTGTTTTGCGGCGTATGCGGTGTAGATGCTTGTTACGCCCGGGTCGAATCCGCATCCGAGGATGGCAGTGAGTCCTGCTTCGCGGAACCGCTCACGGTATGCCCACTGCCAGGAGTATTCGAAGTGTGCCTCGTCTTTGGGTTCGTAGTTTGCGGTGTCGAGGTAGCTGCATCCGCATGCGAGGCATGCTTCCATGATGGTGAGGTCCTGGTAGGGTAGTGCGAGGTTGATGACGAGTTCAGGCTTGTAGCTGTTGAATAATGTCTTCAGCTGTTCCACGTCGTCGGCGTCGACTTGTGCTGTCTTGATGGGCATGTCGTAGCCTTTGTCGTGTATGGCTTTGACGAGTGCGTCGCATTTTGCCTTTCGGCGGCTTGCAATCATGAACTCGGTGAATACATCGGCGTTCTGTGCGATTTTGAACGCTGCTACAGTGGCGACGCCTCCGGCGCCAATCATTAGTACTCTGCTCATTGTCGTGTTGTTTTGTTTATTGTTGTTTTTAATGTGTATGCTCGTTGATGTATTTGCGTGCCTGCTGCAGGATGGTGTCGATGCCGTTCTGCCTGTCGGCGTCGGTTATCTCTGCATGGATATCGGGTTCGATACCGAACTCTGTGCTTTGTTTGTTGACGTCGTACATGGGGCATGCGGAGAAGCGTATGGCCCATCCGTTTGGCAGTTCCGACGAGAAGGGGAGTCCTGCTCCGCCTCCTGTGCGGTCGCCGATGATGGTGACGTCGGGGCATTGCTTCATGTATTTCACGAATTCGTTGGCTGCTGAGAAGACGCTGCGGTTGGTGAGTACGACGACGTCTTTCTGCCATCTGATGGCTTGTGATGGTTTGAGGCGTTGCTCTTGCATGGGTGAGAAGTCGTTGTGTGCGCGTCCTGTCTTGTGTTGCATGTATCCTACGAGTCGTTCTTCGTTGGTGAAGCGTGCGGCGAGTTGTTCTGCTGAGGTGATGAGTCCTCCTCCGTTGTCGCGTATGTCGATGATGAGTGCACGGCATGGTGCGAGGTAGAGGAGGATGTTGTCGAGGTTTCCTTCTCCGAGGTCGCTGCTGAAGGTGCTGCATCGCAGGTATGCGATGTTGTCGTCGAGTACGCGGTAGCGCATGCCATTGGCGATGTGGTAGTCTGTGCCGAGGAGTTTGTCGGTCATGTCGTCGTAGTAGTTGGCGGGGTGCTCTTCGTACCAGCTCCAGTAGCGTCCCATGTCGAAGGCTGTGTATAGGTTGACGTGTCCGTCGCGCAGTTCGGCGAGCATGTTGGTGAGTACTTCGAACTGTTGTCGTGCCGTCATGCTGCTGTTGCACTGCGGCTGGTACCGTCGGTAGACCTCGTCCCAGTCGAGTCCGTACTCTTTGCTTTTGTAGTCGAAGAAGCAGTAGTGCTCGTCGATGATGTGCCACAGTGCTTGGAAGTTTCCCTGTGGGGTGTCGGCGTATTCTTCTTCGCTGACGCAGGCGGTGAGTGCGAGGAGTGCTGACAGTATCGTTGTGAATAGTATATAGTGCTTGCAGTACTTCGGCATGGTGTGGGTGACTTGTTCTTTTATGGTGTTTCTTTACTTGTTGATGACATACCCGATGATGAGCATGTGGGCATAGTCATGGGTTTTGATGTTGTTGGCGTCTCGCTGGCGGTATTCTCCGAGATATCCGATTCGTAGGGTGTGTCGCCAGACGGGTATGTCGAGGGTGAGCATGTGGCGTAGTGAGGCTGCGTTGGTCGGTGATGTGACGACGATGTTATGGTCGTAGCTGCCGCGTGTAAAGATTTCGTAGTATGACTGTCCGTATTGCGGTGTAAAGGCTGCTCCGAGGAGTGGCATTGATGCGTGGTAACGGGCGTGGATGTGCTTCTTGAACAGGGTAAAGTCTTTTCCGGCAGTGAGGACTGCTCCGAGTGCTGCATTGGCATATAGCTGTGCGGGGTTGTTACCGTTGCGGGTGTTGTAGAGTCCGCCGAGGAGTGCTTCGGCCATGGGGCCGACCTGTAGGTCTACCTGCTGGCAGGGTATGCGGTAGCGCCAGGAGTATTGATAGTTAAGGAATCCTCCGAGGTGGTTGCTGTTGGCGGCGCGGTTCTCGGCGTCGGTGAAGCGGATGGTCCATAGCTGTTCGCGTGTAAGCGGGCTGCCAGCCCGGTGGCGGGCAGCTGTTGTCATGATGCTGAGGGCGGTGCCTGAGTAGAGCTCGGGTGATAGGTAGGTGTCGAGGATGTCTGCGGAGCCGATGGCGAGCATGGTGGCCTTCTCCTTGACGGGTGCTGACGGCGTGGCGTCGCTGTCTGTCTGGGCGTGCAGGAGCATCGGTGAGAGTACCGTGCAGGCGAGGGCTATGAGAATGGCTTTATTCATCTTCTGGGAATAGGCTTAGCTGGAAGGGGATGTCGTCGGGGTTCTGGCGGACGGAGGGATTGGCTGTGGATTTCTCGGCAGGAGATTTCTCAGCGGGGGCAGCGACTTCCGGGGTTTCCGGATTTTCCGGGTTTTCCGGAATTTCCGGAGTTTCCGGAGTTTCCGGGGGTTCCGGATTTTCCGGAGTTTCCTGATTATCTGTTGGTTCGGGGAAGCGGAGGGGTGGGAGTTCCTCGATGGTTCCTGTCTCCCAGGTAGTGATGCGTTTGCCTTTTGCGGTAACCTTCTTTACCTGGATGAAGTCGTCGACGTCGATTTCCATGTCCGGGCGATGGGCGTCGAGTCCTGCGAAGTGGACGAGGATGCGTGGGTAAACCTGGTCGGTGAGCAGGACGAGGCTGCTCTTGGGGTTTTCTCCTATGATGTTCTGCCGCTTCTTGGCGTATTCCATCTGGAAGCGTTTGATGTATGGGTAGTTGTCGTTGTCGGCGTCGTAGAGCACGGCAGTCCATATCTTCTCTGGGTTGAACTTCTCGATGACGCGTATGTTCTGCTCGTAGTGGTTGTTGACGTCGGTGTTGGTGAAGTAGAACTCGTTGTTGTCGAGTATGACGAGGATGAGTTCTTCGTCGTTGAATTCTCCGAGGTATTGTCCGTGCTGTTCGTAGTTGATGCGGCTGACGTCGGGGTCGTACCATACTTTTCTTCCTCCGAGAGTGGAGTGTCCGTGGCTTTTGAGTGACACGCGCTGTACGGGCAGTTTGGTGAGGAGGTTTCCTTTTGATGTTCTTCCTTTGATGAGTATTTCCGAGAAGTCTTTTGTGACGAAGAGTGCTTTCTTCTTGGCTGACGCGATGAATGTGGGGTCGAATGTGACTTTGATGGTTTCAGCCTCTCCGTTTGGGTTTGCCGTGAAGTATAGTACTCGTGATGCCGGTGTTCCTGCGGTGATGTCGTATTCTCTGTCGCGCGTGATGGCGGTGACGTTGAATCGTTTGATGTAGCACGGTCCGTTTTTGCCGTCCCGGTATACGACGTTGTAAATGGTTCTGAGGTCGTTCTTTTTGAACACCTGTACGTGGAGTACGTTTTTGCCGACGAATATTTTGTCGGCGACTTTCATGACTTTGAATTTTCCGTCTTTGAAGAAGATGATGATGTCGTCGATGTCGGAGCAGTTGCATACGAACTCATCCTTTTTGAGTCCTGTTCCGATGAATCCTTCGTTTCGGTTGATGTATAGTTTCTCGTTAGCTTCGACGACTTTGGTAGCGACGATGGTGTCGAAGTTTCTGATTTCTGTGAGTCTTGGGTGTTCGGCTCCGTATTTTTCTTTGATGTATTTGAACCAGTTGATGGTGACCTCTGTCATGTGTTGGAGGTCGTGTTCAATTCCTTTCAGTTCCTCTTTGATGCGTGCGATGAGTTCGTCGGCTTTGTCTTTGTTGAATTTCAGGATGCGTTGCATCTTGATTTCCATGAGTCTGAGGATGTCGTCGCGAGTGACGTCGCGTATGAAGTCGGGTTTGAAGGGTTCGAGTCGTTTGTCAACGTGTTCGATGGCCCGGTCCATGTTTTCTGCCTGTTCGAATGCTTTGTCTTTGTATATGCGTTCTTCGATGAAGATGCGTTCGAGGGATGCGTAGAAGAGTTGTTCGAGCAGTTCTCCTTTTCGTATCTCGAGTTCCCGCCGGAGCAGTTCCTTGGTATGGTCGGTGGAGTATCTGAGCACGTCGCTGACGGTGAGGAAGCATGGCTTGTCGTCCATGATGACGCAGCAGTTCGGCGATATGCTTGTTTCGCAGTCGCTGAAGGCGTACAGTGCGTCGATGGTCTTGTCGGATGACACTCCCGGTGCGAGGTGTACTTGTATTTCGACTTCGGCGGATGTCATGTCGTCAACGCGTTTGACGTTGACCTTTTTCTTTTCAACAGCTTTGAGTATGGATTCTTTGAGTGAGTCGGCAGTTTTCCCGAAGGGTATTTCGCGGATGACGAGCGTCTTCTGGTCGAGTTTTTCTATTTTTGCGCGTACCTTTATCGATCCGCCTCGTTGTCCGTCGTTGTATTTGGCTACGTCGGCGAGTCCTCCTGTGGGGAAGTCGGGGTAGAGCTGGAAGTCTTCTCCGCGGAGGTAGCTGATGGCCGCGTCGCACAGTTCGTTGAAGTTGTGCGGGAGTATTTTCGTTGACAGTCCCACGGCGATGCCTTCTGCTCCTTGTGCGAGGAGGAGCGGGAATTTGGCGGGCAGTGTGATGGGTTCTTTGTTTCGTCCGTCGTAGCTGAGTTGCCAGTCGGTGGTCTTGGGGTTGAAGACGACTTCAAGTGCGAATTTTGAGAGTCGTGCCTCGATGTATCGCGGTGCTGCTGCGCGGTCGCCGGTGAGTATGTTTCCCCAGTTTCCCTGTGTGTCGATGAGCAGTCCTTTCTGTCCGAGCTGTACGAGTGCGTCGCCGATGGATGCGTCGCCGTGGGGATGGAACTGCATGGTGTGTCCGACGATGTTGGCCACTTTGTTGTATCGTCCGTCGTCCATACGTTTCATGGAGTGTAGGATGCGTCGCTGCACGGGTTTGAATCCGTCTTCGATGTGTGGCACGGCTCGGTCGAGGATGACGTAGCTGGCATAGTCGAGGAACCAGTTCTGGAACATGCCGCTGAGGTGGTGTACGGCGGCAGCGTCGAACCGGTCGACGGGTTTGTAGTCGGAGTGCACCTCGTTGGTGTCGGTGCCTTCGTTGTTCTCGTCGTTGTCGGTCGGCTCGGTGTATTCGTTGTTGTCGGAGTCCTTCAGTATTTCGTCGTCTTTTATTTCGTCGTCCATTGCTTGTGGTTCTATTTAATGTAGATAATCTTTTCTTCTTCGTTCGAGTTTGGTCTGTCTCAGATTGGGGTCCTTGGTTTCGGAAAAGGTGATTCTAGTATTGTCAGCCCACTCGGTGTCATCTGTCTGAAAATCGAGCAGATATTGTGCCGAAGTGTCGTCGAGCCTTATCTCTTTAGCGTACCACTCATCATTAGAGATGAAATCGTGGACAAGGATGCCGAGGTATTCTTTGTCAGGACCCAGGTCGTAACTTCCTGCAAAGATACTGATTTTCGATGAAAAAACGAAACTTTTCCTCTATTTTTCCAAGAAACTTTTACTTCATCTGCCGCGAGGATGCTGCGTGGATCTTGTACGGGAAGACTGAAGGGTGGTGAGGAAGGTCGGGATGAGGGTTCGGCGGTTATAGCAGGGATAAGCGTGAACCTGCAAATGTTAAAATCTGTCAGAAATATTGACAGTTGACCACGTGAGAATCGGTTCTGCGTGCCGATGGTCGCATTCCACGCCGAAAAGTGCTGTTTTTGGCGTTTTCGTGTAATACGTTGCTGGTGAGGGATTTGCAGGATTCGTTGTCACGATAGTCACTTTCTTGGTTGTCGATGCTAAGGAACGGGAGAGCAAAATGGGCGATTTTGCTGACCAAAATAGCCTATTTTGGTCACCAAAATAAGCTATTTTGGTCAGACGATCCTTACCTTTGTCATGGTCGTTCCTTGGTATCGTGTGTCCGAAAAGTAGGTTTTCGGGGTGAAAAGTCATGCTTTTGGGGAGGGAAAGTCTTTGTTTTGTAAACAGCGAGTTTGCAGTTTGGCGTTTTCGATGATTATTTTCCGGAATGGGAAGGATTGTTTTTGGCCTGGCTTTTTCTGGAGTGCGGGGCGGTGAAATGTTAAATTCCGGATATAAATATTTACATTTTCTGGAGCCTTAGGGAGGCGCCCGGAGAAAAACTGGGTTGTTTTCTTGTTGCTCTGCTGCTTTTTTCGTATTTTTGCAGGAACTTATGTATAGACCAACCCAAAAAGACTGAAGACCGCCCTGAGTGGCGGCGGTATGTACCTGTGAAAGGTGGGAAGGAAAAGTCAGACTGTGACGCTATGGATAATCAGGAAAATATACGTTGGGAGACCGATGCCCGCGGGCGGCGCTTTCATGTGCTGGGCGAATCGGGGCTGGCTGAGTATGAGGATGGCGACATCGTCAATGTGACTGAGATTGACAATGGCAGCCCTTTCCTTGACGACGATATGTGGGATGACCCCGAGGATTATCTGCCTGGAGGCTCGCCTGACCGTTTGCCTGACGGCTCGTCGGATGATTTGCCTGGTGGGTCGGCTGTCAATTGGGGTCAGCGCGGTGCTGACCATCTGACGCCCGACAATCCGGACTATTGGTATTTCTACTATGACCCGCGCTATTGCGGTCCGAGCGTAGAGGACTATGTGCGGAGACAGGTCGAGGTGTACCGTCGCGACAAGGGGCGCCCGTGGCCTGGCAGCGTTGTGCCTGGCGAGCTCAATCCCGACTATGTGGCCGAGGAGCAGGCGTCCATAGACCGTCGTATCGACGAGCTCCACCGCCGGCCGTCGTATCCGTCGGCTGATGGCGCCTCGGGTGGCGCCTCGGGAAGCAGTGCCTCGGGAGGCCATGCGCCGTCTGTTTCCACGTCGGGTACGGCGGGCCGCCGCAAGTGGAAGCGTAGCCGTCGTGAACGCTGGGAAGACCTGGCCCTGACCCTCTTCACCATCACTGCCTTCGTCGGCCTGGTGTTGCTGGTACGCGCCGGCTATGCCGAACTGGCCGGCCGCCTTGTCTTCGTCCCCATCGGCACGCTGGCAGCCCGCGTCGGCAGGATGATTGCCGACTACAAGGCGCGTCATCGCCGTCAGTGACGCCCTCTTGCGATGGTCCGCCGTCAGTGACGGTCTTCTGTCCGTAAAACCCCTGACGTGTAGGCCTTCGGCAAAAAACCTCGGAAGTGGCGGGTTTTTAGAAAGTTTCACACGAAAAAGCGCCCTCGTTAGAAAATAATGTAGTAACTTTGCACGCAATATACGGCCACGGGCCTTTGTTAAACGAAAAACTATAATTGAGATATGGCACAAGAAGACGTTTTCAAAAAGATTGTAAGCCACTGCAAGGAGTATGGCTTTGTGTTCCCGAGTTCAGAAATCTACGATGGTCTTGGCGCCGTCTACGACTATGGGCAGAACGGTGTCGAGCTGAAGAATAATATCAAGGAGTACTGGTGGAAGTCCATGGTGCTGCTCCACGAGAATATCGTCGGCATCGACTCCGCCATCTTCATGCATCCCACCGTATGGAAGGCCTCCGGACATGTCGACGCCTTCAACGACCCGCTCATCGACAACCGCGACTCGAAGAAGCGCTATCGCGCCGACGTACTCATCGAGGACCAGATTGCCAAATACGATGAGAAGATAGAGAAAGAGGTGGCCAAGGCCCGCAAGCGCTTCGGCGATGCCTTCGACGAGGCCCAGTATCTTGCCACGTCGCCCCGTGTGGCTGAGACGCGCCAGAAGCGCGACGCCCTCCACGAGCGCTATACCGCTGCCATGCAGGGTCCCGACCTCGATGAGCTCAAGCAGATTATTATCGACGAGGAAATCGTATGCCCCATCAGCGGCACGAAGAACTGGACTGACGTGCGCCAGTTCAACCTGATGTTCTCCACCGAGATGGGCTCCACGGCCGACGGTGCGATGAAGATCTACCTGCGTCCTGAGACGGCACAGGGTATCTTCGTCAACTACCTGAACGTGCAGAAGACCGGCCGCATGAAGATACCCTTCGGCATCGCCCAGATCGGTAAGGCCTTCCGCAACGAAATCGTTGCCCGCCAGTTCATCTTCCGCATGCGCGAGTTCGAACAGATGGAGATGCAGTTCTTCGTCAAACCCGGCACCGAGCTGGAGTGGTTCCCCAAGTGGAAGGAGACACGCATGAAGTGGCACCAGGCCCTGGGCTTCGGAGCCGAGAACTACCGTTTCCACGACCATGAGAAGCTGGCCCACTATGCCAACGCTGCCACCGACATCGAGTTCCACATGCCCTTCGGCTTCAAGGAAGTGGAAGGCATCCACTCACGTACGAACTTCGACCTGTCGCAGCACGAGAAATATTCCGGCAAGTCCATCAAATACTTCGATCCCGAGACCAACGAGTCGTACACCCCGTTCGTCATCGAGACCTCCATCGGCGTCGACCGTATGTTCCTCTCCATCATGTGCCACTCCTTCGAGGAAGAGCAGCTTGAGGGCGGCGAGACCCGCACCGTGCTCCACCTGCCCGAGGCCCTGGCACCCGTGAAGTGCTGCGTCATGCCGCTGGTGAAGAAGGACGGGCTGCCCGAGAAGGCCCGCGAGATCATCAACGACCTGAAGTTCCACTTCAACTGCCACTACGAGGAGAAAGACTCCATCGGCAAGCGCTACCGCCGTCAGGATGCCATCGGCACGCCCTACTGTGTCACCGTCGACCACGACACGCTGCAGGACGGCTGCGTCACCCTGCGCTATCGCGACACGATGAAGCAGGAACGCGTCCGCATCGAAGACCTGCGCGGCATCATCGAAGACAAAGTCAGCATCGCCTCCCTGCTGAAGAAGCTCATGTAATAAAATGAGAATTGAGAAATGAGGAATGAGAAGAAAAGAATAGACATGAAGACGATGCAGAAGGCACTGAAGGCACTACTCTGTGCGACAGTCGTCATACTGCAGTCTTCGCTCTTCATGTCCTGCAAGGAAGAAGACAACACCGTCGAGGAGTTCCCCGACTGGAAGAACAAGAACGAAGCCTACTTCCAGCAGGTATATGACGAAGCCTCGGCAAAGGTCCTCGGGAATCCTTGGAAGGCCATCCGCAGCTGGTCGCTCCCCGATGACCTCGACGAGAGCAGCCTGACCGCTGCCGACCATATCGTTGTCAACATGCTCAAGAACGGCGGGAGCACATCGCCCTCACCCCTGTATTCCGATACTGTCGTCATCAGCTATCGCGGCCGACTGCTGCCGTCGACAAGCTATGCCGAAGGAATGATCTTCGAAGACCATCTCGGCGACAACTCCGACCCGTCGACATACACGTTCCTGAAGATGGGCGTCTCCCAGACCCTGAAGGTGAGCTCCACCGGCGGGACCACCGTGTCGTCGAACATCAACGGCTTCACCACCGTCCTCCAGCATATGCACGTCGGCGACTTCTGGCGCGTGTACATCCCCTGGCAGCTGGGCTACGGCGAAGAAGCCAGCGCATCCATCCCTGCCTATTCCACACTGGTCTTCGACATCTATCTGAAAGCCTATTATCATCCCGGCAATCCCGTACCCGATATCCAGGGTAAGACCGGCATGCTCTGGCCAACCGACTGACCTTGGCCTCCACAAAACGAAGCGACCAGCTGCTGGCCAATATCCGCGAGGGGCGGACGTTGACTACCAGTGAGAAACTCAGTCTGATTGTCAGCCTGAGTATCCCCTCCATCCTGGCACAGATCTCCGCCACCGTGATGTTCTTCATCGACTACGCCATGGTAGGCCATCTCGGCGAGAAAGCCACCGCATCCGTAGGACTCGTCGAGACCACCACATGGCTCCTGGGCGGACTGGCCTCTGCCGCCAACATGGGTTTCTCCGTGCAGGTAGCCCATTTCATCGGTGCCAACGACTTCGAGTCGGCCCGTCGCGTGCTCAGGCAGTCGCTCGTCTGCTGTTTCCTCTGGAGCTTTATGCTCTCCATGGCATGTGTCGCCGTACATCAGCAACTGCCCTTCTGGCTCGGCGGAACGGCCGATATCGCCGGCGACGCCTCCGTCTACTTCCTGCTCATCGGCCTCGCCGGCATCTTCTTCCAGATGGAAGGCCTTGCCGGTTCCATGCTGAAGTGCTCCGGCAACATGCGCATCCCGTCGGCACTGAACATCCTCATGTGTGTGCTCGACGTCGTCTTCAACTACATCTTCATCTATCAGATGCACATGGGTGTCAAGGGAGCCGCCATGGGCACAGGACTGGCCGAGCTGGTCACCGCACTCCTTATGCTCTACTTCCTGCTCTGCCGCAGTGACATGCTGCGACTGGCAGGCCATCCCGGTTCGTTCCGTCTGAAGGCCGACACCATCAAGACCGCCTTTAAGATTGGTGCACCGATGGGTCTGCAGCACCTGCTCATGGGTGGCGCACAAGTGGTAAGCACCATCATCGTAGCCCCCTTGGGCACCGTCGCCATTGCCGCCAACTCCATGGCCATCACCGTGGAGAGCCTCTGCTACATGCCCGGCTATGGCATCGCCGAAGCCGCCACCACCCTCGTCGGCCAGAGCATAGGCGCCGGCCAGCGTCTGCTGACACGCTCCTTCGCACGTATCTCCGTCAGCCTGGGCATTGGCGTGATGACCGTCATGGGCGTGCTGATGTGGCTCTTTGCCCCCGAACTGATGTCTGTCCTCTCGCCCGTCGATGCCATTGTTCAGCAGGGCGCCGAGGTTCTGCGCATCGAGGCCTGGGCTGAACCGATGTTCGCCGCCTCCATTGTCTGCAACGGCGTGTTCATCGGTGCTGCAGACACGCTGAAACCTGCCATCATGAGTCTGGTGTCGATGTGGTGTGTCCGTCTGACGCTTGCAGCCACCCTTGCCCGCGACTACGGTCTGCGTGGTGTGTGGATTGCCATGGCCACCGAACTCACCTTCCGTGGCACCATCTTCCTCCTGCGCCTGTGGAAGGGCGGATGGCAGAAGAAATGAGGAAAGCTCTGTATTTCCGGATTTTCCGGATTTTCCGGGCTTTCCGGTTTCTCCGGATTTTCCGGAATCTCCGGGTTTTCCGGAATTTCCGGGTTATCCGGAAGAAACACAAGAAAATCCCCGGATATTGCGGAAAAGCCGCAATGTCCGGGGATTCTGCTAATTCCCTATTTATGTCGTTGCTTGTTTATCCCTGCAGATTATATGTCGTTGCTTGTTTATCCCTGCTGATTATCATCCAGCAGGCAGGAACGACGGATACGGTCAGAAAGCGTAGTCGAAACCGATGACTTCGTGCCAGGCACCGCGCGTGAAGTCTGGCACCTTGACGGGCTGTGAGCCGTTCTCGATGGAAAGGCGCGACAGCGGTCCGAGGCAACACCATTCGGCCATGTCGTAGACATCCATGTCGAGTGGCAGCCCGTGGCGCAGACAGTAGATGAGGCGGTAGTCCATGAGAAAGTCCATTCCGCCGTGTCCACCGACTTTCTTCGCCTGTTCCTCGATGTCCTTGACCCATTGCGGCGTGTATTTCTTCAGCATGGCGTCACGCAGCGAGTCGGGCAGACATTCGTGGGCGTTGAGGTTCTCGTGGTTTGCCTTCTCGGCATCGGTGAGTTTCTCCGTGCGGAAGAGCAGTTCCTTGACGGGGTATTTCGATGCGTAGCCGTCGGTGCCTACCACCTGATACATGCGGCTGTAGGGACGAGGTGTCATCACGTCGTGCTGCACGAGGATGGTCTTTCCTGCCTGTGTGCGGACGAGAGTCGATGTCTGGTCGCCGTTTTGGAAGTCGAGACACACCTGTCCAGTCTGTTTGTAAACCTGATGAGGTCCGTTGGCAGCCTTCGTGTCCATGGCGACGAGGTAGTCGAGGCGGTCGCCGCGGTGGATGTTCAGCAGCTGGCAGTCGGGTCCGAAGCCGTGGGTGGGATATACGTCGCCGCGGTTCTGTCGGTTGAAGTCCAGTCGCCAGTTGTTCCAGTAGGCTGTCCAGAAGTCTTCGAGGTTGTGGAGGTAAGACCCTTCTACGTGGAGCACCTCTCCGAAGAGTCCTCGCTGTGCCATCTGCAGACATGCCATCTCGAAGAAGTCGTAGACGCAGTTCTCAAGCATCATACAGTGGCGTCGGGTACGTTCGGAGGTGTTGATGAGCGCCCATATCTCGTCGAGGTTGGTAGCTGCCGGCACCTCTATGGCCACGTGCTTGCCGTGCTCCATGGCATAGAGGGCGATGGGCACGTGGTGTATCCAGTCGGTACAGATATAGACGAGGTCGATGTCCTGCCGGTCGCACATCTGCTTATAAGCTTCTGTTGAGCCGTAGTAGGCGGCCGCCTCGTGGCGTTTCTGCTTCTTCAGGATGTTCTGTGCCGCAGTGACGCGCTCCTGCTCGACGTCGCATAGTGCCACGATGTCTGTGCCCTCAATCTGGCTGAGTCGGCTGACGGCTCCCGGTCCTCGCATGCCGAGCCCTACGACACCGATGCGTACGGTGTCGAGGGCTGGTGCTGTCATGCGTATGGCGTGTTGCTGACCTTCCGGGCGTGGTGGTGTTTCGGTATTGATTTGTGCCTGAGCGGCAATGGCCAGGAAGACGGTTAACAGCGAAAAGATGCTTTTCCTCATGATGGATATGGACGGCTATTTGATTTTCTGTTCAGCCTTCTCCAGCTTGTCGAGGGCTTTCTGGTGCTGTTGGCGTGCCTTGACGTTGGCGGCCTCGAGTTTAAGGATCTTGGCATTCTCTATGCCCTTGGCCTTGGCGGTGTTGAGCTTCTCTTCCGTCTTCTGCACGTTGCGCTGTGTCTTCTCTACACCCTTCTGGGCTTCCTTCACGGCCTGCTCGGCCTTCAGACGCTTAGCCTCTTCCTTGCGCTGGCGCTCGGCTTCCTTCTGGGCTTTCTTTGCTTCTTTAGCCTTTTGCTTGGCTTCCTTTTCACGCTCTTTGGCTTCCTTGGCAGCCTTCTTCAGGTCTTTCTGCTGTTGCTCGGCAGCTTTGGCACGAGCCTTTGCTTCTTTCTCCGTGGCGCGGGTGGCCTTTGCAGCCTGTTCGGCCTGCTTGGCAGCGGCCTTAGCCTGCTGGGTGACATCCTGTGCCTGCTTGGCGACAACGGCCTGTTGTTCTACATTGACCGGAACGTTTTGTACTTGCTTGTTCTCCGTCTGTGCAGAGAGCGGCATGGCGGCCATGAACAGACCGGCCGTGAGCACGAGTGCTTTCTTCAAGTTCTTTTTCATAGTTTCTTTTTGTTATGGTTTGTATTGTTTGTTCTTGTTGATGATATCAGCGAGGCAGGTTGAAGGCGCGCGACATCTCGGCCATCTGTTCCTGTGTCATGCCGTCGGGCTCAAAGCCCATCTGGCGTGCCACGGCGTAGATGCGTGCCGACTTGGAGAGGACGTCAATCTGGTCGAAGGCATCCATCACATCGACACCTTTGGCGAAGACGCCGTGTTTCTCCCACAGCACCACGTCATATTCCTCTAACTCGCGCAGGGTGGCATCGGCCAGAGCGTTGCTGCCGGGCAGCTGATAGGGCACCACGCCCAGCCCCAGCGGACAGAATGCTTTCGTCTCGGGTATCATCGACCAGAGGAGTGTCGACAGCACGTCCTTCTTGAGGAATGCCTTGTTATGGCTCATGGCCACCAGCTCGATGGGGTGGGTATGTACGGTAGCCCGGTAGTTTGATCCGGCAGCTATCAGCCTGTCGTGTACGGCCAGATGCGAGGGCAGCTCACTGGTGGGCTTGACAGGGTTGTCGGCTATGATTTCGTAGGTGGCGCAGTCGTCGAGGATACGGATGATGCTTCCGTTGTCCATCGGCCATCGTGCCAGGTCGCGCATGCGTTTTCCTGTTCCTTTGCAATAGAAGTAGCAGCCCTTCAGATGGGGTAGGGTGAGACCTATGGCAACCGGTGCTGCGATAGGTTCCATCCGGCGAATGGCATCGTCGACATAGTCGGTGATGTTGACGGTGATATTTCCTCCGTTGCGTTCGGCCCATCCGTTCTGCCAAAGGTATCCGGCGACCTCAGCCACTTTCCCGATTTCCTCGGCTAATGGCTTTCTGCCGTTGAGAATTGATGTATTATTCATAGTAATAAAAAGTTTTTATTGCTGCAAATTTAGTAATTAATTTGCAAATAGAAGACAATTTTTTATAATATTCTTCTTTCTTTACCAACATTATAATAATGGTAATAAAAAGAAATGAAGAATATCTAAATAATTTGGCAGATTGTAGCGTGAGTGGTAACTTTGCCGACATGAAGAAACGGCAATGGTTGGTTGTCATCTGCGAGACGGTTGCATGTGTAGCCAAGGGACAGGTGCAGGGAGTGGTGGTCGACATGTCGACCGGCGTTCCCCAGCGCGACGTGGTTATCTATACGAACCACAACGAGGTTGATACTACCGACTGGCGTGGCGAGTACCGATTCCGGGAGCCTTTCGACTGGGCAGAGGCGCGCCATCCACGCTTTCTCAGCCGCAAGCTCACGGCCGACGAGATGCGGGCCGACACGGTGCGCCTCATCCCGTTGGTGAACGAATTGTCGGAGGTGGTCATCACGGCCAAGCGCCTGGAGATAAGTCCGGCAATCATGAATGGTGTAAATGCAGCCATTGCTGCCGGTGCAGCGGAAGCGCCACGGGGACTGGTCAACAACCTTGACTTTCTGGCTCCCTTGGCTCGTTTCGACCGTTCGCGTCGCTGGGTGTCGAAGAAGGAACGGCGCCGACAGAAAGAAATCCTTGATAACTATTGATTATAAATGAGAAATGAGAAATGAGAAATGCCCGCAAAGCGACCGGATAACGACAAACCGATGCTGCCCCGCGGGGAGGTTTCGTCGTTATAGGGAGTCTTGTGGGTATCGACGAAGTCAATGAGAAATGCCCGCAAAGCGACAGACTTCAAGCCGGCGCTGGCATAATCGTCTGCTTTATACCTCAACCAGTTTCTCCTCGTCCATATAGGCTTTAAGGGCAGTGCCGCCATCGAGCGAGGCAGTGCCTGCCGTGAACACCTTCGGGCGCATGGGACGGAGCGACTTCAGCGTGTTCAGCACACACACGTCGCCGGCGATGCCGCAGACGACAACGTCCTCCTGCTTGCCGAATGCCATCACCTGCGGCCGGCGCGTGCGGCTTGATGCTGCCTCATAGGCGTAGTGATCGGCATATTCATGGAGAAAGGAGAAGGCGGTGTATTCCTCGCGGTCCTGGTCTTTGCCCTTATGCAGGAACTCCGCAAAAAGGTTCGCCTCCCTGACAGCCTTGAGCAGGTCGGCATGGATACGGGCACCACGGGTTCCGCGGACGCAGTGGGGCGGCCATGGTCCACCCTGTGCCACGTAGGAGCAGTGGTTGGCGGGGTGCCAGTCCTGGGTAAATACAACACGACCTACGCGGCCGCTCAGCAGCAATGTCTTGATCTGTTCTACGGCCTGCAGGCCACCGGCCACAGCCAGACTGCCTCCTTCTACAAAGTCGTACTGGCAGTCAACAACAATGAGTGTCATCTTCTTCATGGGTGCAAATGTAGGTAAAAAACATGTGACCGGCAAATCTTCTGACATGTTTTTTTGGATGATACTCTAAAGAAAACTTAATTTCCTGATTAAAACACAGGCGATGTCAGCCTTTTTCTGTAAATTTGTCATCGTAAAACCATATTTATTACAGATAACCATGCAACAGATTGACGATTATCGAGAGGCCATCGTACAGGCACTACTGCAGAAACACGGCGACGACGGGCTGCCCGTGCTCATCGAGAGAGATGCCCGTAAGCTCGTCGACCAGCTCACCGATGAGGAACTGGAAGACGGCATAGACTTTAATACCGCCGAAGAGGTGGCCGACTGGCTGTTGGAAGACTGATACGAAAAAGACGTTTAGACCATGAAGAAAAGTATCCTTATCCTGGCGGCAGTCCTGATGACTGCTGCCATCCCTGCTGCCGCATGCACCAACTTCCTCATTGGAAAGAATGCCTCGGCCGACGGGTCGACCATCGTTACCTATAATATGGACAGCTACGGCATGTACGGCAGGCTGACCTTCTTCCCCCGTGCCCGCCATGCAACAGGACAGCTGCGGCATGTGGTAGATGCCGACCACAACCACTATATGGGTGAGATAGAAGAAGCACCGGAGACCTATCAGGTCATCGGACAGATTAACGAGCACCAGCTGACCATCACTGAGACGACATTCACCGGCCGCAAGGAACTCGGCGAGCGCAACGGCACCCTCGACTACGTCAGCCTGATGACCCTGGGGCTGCAGCGCGCCAAGACGGCCCGCGAGGCCATCACCGTCATGACCGACCTTGTCGACCGCTACGGCTATGCGTCGACGGGCGAGACCTTCTCCATTGCCGATCCCAATGAGATATGGATTATGGAGATGATTGGTAAGGGCAAGGACGAGAAAGGGGCGGTATGGGTGGCCATCCGCATCCCTGACGACTGTATCTGTGCCCATGCCAACCAGAGCCGCATCCATCAGTTCGACATGAAGGACAAGGAGAACGTTCGCTATTCGAAAGACGTCATCTCCTTCGCACGCCGGAAGGGCTACTTCACCGGCAAGGACTCGGAGTTCAGCTTCGCCAATGCCTATTCTCCGACGAACTTCCATATGCAGCGAGCCTGCGAGGCACGTGTATGGAGCTTCTACAACCGTCACTGCGACGGCATGGAACGCTACCTGCCCTATGTCTCCGGCGAGAAGGTCGGTGCCGACGGCATCATACCCCTTTATGTAAAGCCCAAGCATAAGGTCAGCCTGCGGATGGCCATGGACGGCATGCGCGACCACTACGAGGGAACCCCCTTCGATATGACCAAGGGACCCGGTGGCGGTGCGTGGGACTCTCCCTACCGGCCTCGGCCGCAGGAGTTCGAGGTAGACGGGAAGCGATATTTCTTCGAGCGTCCCATCGCCACCCAGCAGAGCTGCTGTACGATGGTCTGCCAAATGCGTTCTTGGCTTCCCGATGCCATCGGCGGCATCATCTGGTTTGGCAACGATGATGCCAACATGGTGACCTACACCCCCGTCTATTGCCAGGCTACCCGTGTGCCCACATGCTACAATGCTCCGGGTGCCACCGACCTGCAGTTCTCCTGGGACTCCGCCTTCTGGGTGTGCAACTGGGTGTCGAACATGACCTATCCGCGCTATTCCCGCCTGTTTCCCGATGTGATGCGTGTCAGGGAGGAACTGCAAGACAAATACCTCAGTCAGCAGGCCGACCTTGAAGCACGGGCACAGGCCCTCTGCGGAGAACACCTCCCCGATGCCCGTGAACTGCTCACCAGTCATGGCGAGGCCTGTGCCGCCGAGATGCTTGCTCGTTGGAAGAAACTGGGCGAATACCTGATTGTAAAGCATAACGACCTGGCCGTGAAGCCAGAGACCAACGGCGAGTTCGACCGTACGGCAGACGGTCTTGGCGCTCCTCCCCTTCGTGAAGGATATAACGAGAACTACCGCCGTATCTTCGTCAATGAGACCGGCGACCGCTACCTCGTGCCAGAGGATTATTAAAGTTAAAAGCTAAAAGCAAAAAACAAAAAGGCAAAAAGCAAAAAACAAAAAGCTTAGAGAATTTCAAGTCCCAGTTTGTTGACGAGTGCTTCTACGGCGGGGCGCCTGGCCTTCATGTCCTCAATCATTTCCGGTGCATTGGGAGTGTTTTCAAAGGCGGCGGTCTCAACCGTGGCAAGGGACTCAGCGGGAGTAACGGCCGGTGCAAGCGCCTCGTCTGATGTCGGGTATGGCAACAGCCATTCCGGCATCGTGATAATCGGGTCTTTCCTTAGCGGAAGGGGACTCTTGTCGGTCTTGTATCTGTCATCGATAGCACGGCCGATGTAGTCGAGTCCGATAGCCATTCGGCGATAGTGGTATTCTTCGTCGTCGATACACGCTTTGTCTAATGCCTTGAGTTCTCCTCCTTGTTCCATTTGTTCCCTTACCTCTTCATCCCAAATGTAAAGTTTCTCAACGAGGTCGTCGAGGTCTAACTGTCTGAAGAGGGGGATGAAGGAGTAGATGAAGTTGATGTCGAAGGCACTGAACGTACGGCCTCTCTTCTTTGTCACGACGTTTCGCAGATGCCTGGGGTTAGCCAGACAGTTCTGATACAACGTGCGGAAGAAGATGCATTCGGCATCATCGGCACTGACCGGTCGACGGGCGTTGAGCATCACCGTCAGGTACTGCCGGCCTGTCAGCTTCGACATGTCGATAGGGTAGTCGGGCTGCTCGGCCAGCCGCATACACAGGTGGTAGTATTGGTTGACCTCTTCGAGCCGTTCAGCCTGTTCCCTGACATAGTCAATCGGGAAGTGCTGGATGACCGACCAGGCACACATGTTTTCGTGGTATTCCTCCCACAATTCCCTGACGGGTTGCTGGTAGCTCTCGTCCCATTGCCGGTAGATTTTTCCGTAGGCCCACTGGCGGTCGGTCTTTCCCGACTGCAGGAAGGCCAGTATGATGCGTTTCTGGTCTTTCCAGTCCAGGAAGTCGAACCGTTTTTCTATCTCTCTCCGAGCTTCGGTCACTTTGCCGCCTTTCTTGTCGGAGTACCACCTGATGAGCGTGGCTATCGGGCGGTTTCGGGGTGTTTTTTTGTAGAACATGTCTTTAGAAGTCTATGCGATAATATAGATTCGGATAGGAAGCTGTGCTCTGCCATGTCTTCACGCTGTGGGTGGCGAAGTTGTAGCTGTCGTAGGTGGGTGACTTGGCATCGAAGAGGTTGACGCCGTGGAAGGCGATGGTATGGCTTACCTTGCGGCCTGTAATCTTGTAGCTCAGGGTCAGGTCGAGGACGAACATCGGGTCGTACTGCTCTTCCATGGCGCGGCTCTCGTCGTAGATGACCTGGTAGAGATACTGTCCGCGCTCATAGGCAGCCTCGGTGGCTGCGATGTCGATGGGCGTGTGGTGTATGCCACCCATGTAGGTGCCTTTGGCGCTGATGTTGAGAACGTTCTTGCCTTTGTTGCCGAGCATCCACTCTTTACCGCCCAGCAGTTTGACGATGTAGCCGCGGTTCAGGCGGGTATCGCGCCAGATGCCGTCCTGCGCCCGGTATTTCATGTCGTAGAGTGAGCCGTTGAGGGTGGCATAGAAGCCGTTCTTCATGTAGTGTTCCAGCGTGGCGTCGACGCCATAGTTGCGCAGGTTTCCCTTGGCGGCGAGGGGCTCGGTGGGCACGATGTCGATGCGGTTGACCAGACAGAAGGTGCCGTTGGGGTCGGCACTGACGGGGATGTGGAAGCCGTATTGGTAGAAGCCTTCGACGGTGAGGTTCAGGTTGTCGTTGAACAGATGGCTGTAGGCGATGGTCATCTGATGGTTCTTTGACAGTCCGAGGCCTTGTCCGGCACCTGCTATGCCGTTCTGGTCGGGTGTGAAGTATACGTCGAGTTTCTCCATGAGGCTGTTCAGTCCGTAGCCGGCAGAGAACGTGTTTCGGGTGTCGGGCTTCCATTGTGCCTGCAGGCGCGGCTCCACGCTCAGCTCTTTGGAGAGCAGGAAGTAGTTGGCGGCGAGTCCGAAGTTCAGGGCGAAGATGCTGCCGCGCGGCTTCCATGAGTTGGATACGTAGACATTGGCCAGGCCGGTGTTGCCGCTGGCATCGATGAGTTGATGGATGGTCTGCGGCTGATAGATGTAGTCGGCCTTGCTGTAGCTCAGGTTGTAGAAGTTATGTGTGTAGGTGCCGCCGAGCTTGGTGTAGAAGTGCGGTGTGAGCTGTCGTGCCAGACTGGTTGTCAGCGTCGCCTGCTGGTTCTCCTGCTTGGTGTGGTCGTAGTCAAGGGCTTTGTCGGCGTTGAGCAGCTGATGGTTGTCGAAGTCGAAGAGGAAGTAGGCGTCGTCGGCCTTGATGAGGTTGTAGTTGTAGACGGCTGTGGTCTGCCATGTCCAGTTCCCAGGCAGCTGCATGCGGTGCTTGGCACCGATGATGGCCAGGGCATTATGCGTCGTGAACTTCTCGGCATCATTCAGCGATTCCCACGAGGTGACGTCGTTGGGCTCCTCCTGGGTCGACTTGTCGTACATGCCGATGCCGAAGATGTTGAATGTGCCGCTGTTGCGGGTGGGGAAGTGCAGGTTGACGTTCAGGTCTTGGAAGTTGACCACCTCTCCTTCCATGTCCACCGCTCCGAGGTCGTTGGCCAGCGTGGTGAGGCTGTATCGGTAGTTGACGATATAGCTCGACCGTCCGTTCGTCGACAGCGGTCCTTCCGACGACATCTCGGCACCCATCGTTCCGACCTGTGCGTAATGTTCGTACTTGGTGCTGTTGCCCTGTCTGAGCCGCATGTCGAAGACGCCGCTGAAGGCATTGCTGTATTCTGCGCCATAGGCCGAAGCATAGAAGTCGCTGTTGGCCATGATGTTTGAGTTGATGGCTCCGATGACGCCGGCGCCACTCTCCAGGACGTCGGCAAAGTGGTTGGGCGAATAGATTTGCACACCCTCCAGGCGCCACTGCAGTGATGACGGTGAGTGTCCGTGGATGCTGATGCCGTTGTTGTCGCTGGTGCCACCGATGCCGGCGAACGACGAGACGATGCGTGCGGGGTCGTTGAAGCCTCCGGCGTAGCGGCTGGCCTCTTCCATCGACAGCATCTTGCCGCCCACGAGCGACAGCGGGTTGACGGGCTCCAGCTTGTTCACACGCGGTCGGACGATGACTTCTCCCAGCGTGCTTGACGACTCTTTCATGCCGACGTCGACGAGCACGTCTTTCGTTCCGGCAACGAGTATCTCCTTTATAATCGACGGGTCGTAGCCCATGTAGCTCACTTCCAGGTCGTAGCGGCCAGGCTTCAGATTGCTGAGGGTATATTCGCCGGTGGCATTGGTCACAGCCATGGCCTCGGTACCCGTTGCCTTGACGGTGGCTCCGATGAGCGCCTCACCCGTAGCGGCATCGGTCACCGTGCCGCGCAGGGTCTGGGCGGTCGCAGCGTTGCTGCCGATTATCAGGCAGGCAGCAAGCATCCATTGTTTTGTCTTGTTCCTCATAAGGTGCTATTCTATCAGTTCGAAGTGTTGGAAGTCCTTGCATGATGTCCAGTCGCCGCCCCATTCGAATCCTGCTTCGGTGAAGAGGCGGAAGCAGAGGTCGTCGTGGTCGATCTTGTAGGGGAAGTCCCATGAGCGGTCGCAATAGGCTTCCGCGGTGGCCGGCTGGATGAAGCGGGTGCCGTCGGCGCGGTCTTTGTAGTAGGGGTTGTAGAGGGTGTTGATGTC
>CAMNII010000032.1 GCA_946540435.1 uncultured Prevotella sp. | reverse complement strand
GCCGTTTTCAACCCCTAATCATATTAATTCTTTTAAAAATGCAATATATACAGGGTATATCAAAGATAAAAGAAAAGTTTACCGGACAGCAATAAAAGTTTTTCTTGTTTTTTGCTTTGCCGGGCGTGAGTAACTTATCCAAAGTTCTGCGAATAAGCGAGGACAAAACCAAAAAAAGAGAAAAGTTTTTTTCTTTTTTTTTGCTTTGCCGGGCGTGAGTAATTTTAATATGGGGGAGCGAAGATGTGTTCGGAAGGCAGAAAAATGTGTATTTGTTTTGTTTTCCCCTTGTTTTTTATTAATTTTGCAGGAAGAAACGAAATGAGAAGGATATGCGAAATGCAATAGACTGTTTTTTGCCTTGTGGCGACGTGAGTGCCGTTACAGGCTTGCTTGATGATTTGAGAAACTCGAAAGAGGTAAGGAATATCTATCTGCTTACGACTGCCGGCAACATGGCGGAGAAGTCTTGTCCGAGGGCCTGCCGGTGGATGGCGACAGAAAACCTGACATCGACGGCAACGATATCAGCCATTTGTCAGGCGGCTCAGGCACCATACGTGCTGCTTCAGGTGGACGATGCAGACCTGACGCTGGGGCCGCATGTGTTGGGGCGGCTGTTGCGGACGGCTGTTGAGAGTGGCGCAGCAATGGTATACAGCGACTATCTCATGAAGACCGCTGCAGGCGTCTCTTCCCACCCGGTGATCGACTACCAGGAGGGCGCACTGCGTGACGACTTTGATTTCGGCAGCTTGTGGCTGGTACGGACCTCATTGCTAAAGGATCTGCTGGCCGAAGAAAGTGAGCGTGCTGCCGACCCCTTCGCAACGCATCCCTGGCACGAATACCGCTATGCCGGGACATACGCGCTGCGGCTGTTCCTCAGTCGCCACGGACAGCTATATCATCTCAACGAGCCTCTCTACACCGTTTGCGAGCAGGACCATCGGACGAGCGGTGAACGGCAGTTCGACTATGTGAACCCTCGCAACCGCGAAGTACAGATAGAGATGGAGCAAGTCGTCACCCATCATCTGGCTGAGGTGGGGGCACTGGTTGATACCACGGCCTATGAAACACCGGACTTCGACGAACAGGAATTCAGCGTTGAGGCCTCGGTGGTAATCCCCGTCTATAACAGGGCGAAGACGATCGGCGACGCCGTCCGTTCGGCCTTGGCTCAGCAGGCATCGTTCGCCTACAACGTGATCGTTGTTGACAACCACTCCACCGACGACACTACACGGATTCTGGAGCAACTTGCAGCGGAGCACAGCACGCTCATTCATGTCATTCCAAAGCGTAACGATTTAGGAATCGGCGGATGTTGGAATGAAGCAATCAACGACTGCCGTTGCGGACGTTTTGCCGTGCAGCTCGACTCTGACGACCTCTATGCCGCTACCGATACCCTGCAGCGTATTGTCGATGCCTTCTACAGCCAGAAGGCAGCCATGGTGGTGGGAAGCTACCGGATGTGCGACTTCCAGCTGAACACCCTCCCGCCAGGACTTATCGACCATCGCGAGTGGACTGACAGCAATGGTCCGAATAATGCCCTGCGCATCAACGGGCTGGGTGCCCCAAGGGCATTCTTCACACCCTTGGCTCGAGAGGTGCAGTTTCCCAATACCAGCTATGGAGAGGATTACGCAATGGGGCTGGCCTTCTCGCGCCGTTACCGCATCGGCCGCATCTTCGACGAACTGTATCTCTGCAGGCGATGGGAAGGAAACAGCGATGCCGCACTGAGCATCGAACGCCAGAACATCAACAACTTCTATAAAGACCGCTTACGCACAATGGAACTGAAAGCGCGGCAGGCAGCCAACGCCTTGCGTCCTGCGGCAGTAGTCGATGAGCAACCGTCGGCCATCAGCCGTTTCTTCGACCGCCAGATGGAGATATGGGGCGACGCGCGTAACCGCTATCGTGACCTTGTGCAGGTGGAAAGCCGCGAGCTATGCTGCGGCGACCTGACGTTGTGCGTACAGTGGAATCCTGCCCGCATCGTGTCTACGGGTGCTAATATCGACAAGACGGCAATCAGTGAGCGGCCCTGCTTCCTCTGCGACGCGAACCGTCCGAAGGAGCAGATGAGCAAGGTTGTCGATGAAGACTACCTGTTGCTCGTCAACCCATTTCCCATCCTTCCTGTCCATTTCACCATCCCTAACCGTATGCATGTGCCGCAACGCATACTGTCCCACTATGGCGAGATCCACCGGCTACTCGACCGCTATGCAGACCTGACGGTGTTCTATAATGGACCGCAGTGTGGAGCCAGTGCTCCCGACCACATGCATCTTCAGGCAGGCACACGGGGAGTGTTGCCCCTGCAGGTGAGCTGGCCGCGTCTGAGTCGTGACCTCGAGGTGGTGCACCGACTCTCTGATAACGAGTATATCGCAAAGGTAAACGGATATATCTGTCCAGCCTTTGCCATTGTCAGCCAGTCAGAGAAGGGCGATGAGCATCTTTATGCAATCTTGTATAAGGCTTTGCTGCAGTGTGGGGCGATTAATGGGGAGCATCATGACGAACCGGCTCATAACATCCTTGCCTGGCGGCAGGACAACGATTACGTCGCCGTCATCATTCCAAGGGCAAAGCATCGGCCAGACTGCTATTTCCGCGAGGACTCCTCACGCATGATGATCAGCCCGGGAGCCCTTGATATGGCTGGCTTCGTGGTCACACCGAGGCAGTCAGATTTCGAACGCCTCACCGCAGAGCAGGCTGAGGGCATCATTGCCGAGTGTGGCATCAGCCGTAGCGATGCCGACCTCATCGTTTCCCATATCCAACAGCAAGCAGAGAAGAATATCGAGGCTACGGCCGACCTGCTCTTTGATGGTGAGGAACCGCAGGTGAAGGTGGGTATCGTCAGTGGCGTCTCGCTGAGCTTCGTGCTCAACGCCCCCTATGAAGCCAAGGGACAAACCATTAGCGGACCGCAGGAGGTGACCTTTGCCGATGGTGGCATACAATGGCAAGGACAGCAGTATCGCGAGCTGACCTTCCGTCCGGTCAGCGGAAAACAGAATGCAGCGGCGGCATCTCCCGCTTCGTTCTCCCTCAACGACGTTGTCATCGGGGTAAATTTCCATTGGGAACGGCGCGAGACGCAGACCTTCCAGGGCATCCTACGTCTGGTTGTCGAGGAAGACAAAGTATGTGCCATCAATATCCTTCCTGTGGAACAATATCTGGAGAGTGTGATATCCAGTGAGATGAATGCCACCTCGTCGCTCGAACTGCTCAAGGCACATGCCGTCATCTCGCGTAGCTGGCTGCTGGCACAGATGCAACGTATGACCCAGCACAACCGACAGGAACAGAACAGTTTCTTCTCCTTTGTGCGGCAGGAACACGAACTTGTGAGGTGGTACGACCGCGACGATCATGCCATCTTCGACGTGTGTGCCGACGACCACTGCCAGCGCTACCAGGGCATAACACGTGCTGCCAACCCGCATGTGGCAGAGGCGGTGAAGGCTACGCGAGGACAAATCCTTATGAGCAGCGGCGATATCTGCGACACACGCTTCTCGAAGTGTTGCGGCGGGCAGACCGAAGAGTTCCAATACTGTTGGGAGAATATCCGCAAGCCCTACCTCGTCTCTGTCAAAGACCCGTTCTGTAATACGCGCGACGAGCGCATTATCCGTCAGGTGCTTAACGATTATGACCAGGAGACGCAGGACTTCAACGACTGGCACGAAGAACTCACCAATGCCCAGTTGCAGGAACTGCTGCTTCAGAAACTCAACCTCGACCTTGGCGACATCGTCGACCTCATTCCTCTGGAGCGAGGTAAGAGCGGACGTATCTGGCGCTTGAAGATCGTAGGTACCAACGACTATTTCATCATCGGAAAAGAACTCGAGATACGCAGGGCCCTCTCCGCCACCCATCTGAAGAGCAGCAACTTCGAAGTGCAAAAGGTGTATGGCTCTAATCCTCAGGTTCCGACAACCTTCCATCTGCATGGCCATGGTTGGGGGCACGGTGTCGGACTCTGTCAAATCGGTGCTGCCGTGATGGGCGAGCGTGGCTACCGTTACAACGATATATTGTTAACATACTATCAAGGAGCAGAAATAAAACGAATCTATGAATAACAACCGATCACCGTGGGCATGGGTGCCCACACTCTATTTTGCCGAAGGCCTTCCCTACGTAATCGTGATGACCGTATCGCTCGTGCTCTATAAGCAGATGGGACTGAGCAATGCTGATATCACGCTCTATACTTCGTGGCTGTATCTCCCCTGGGTCATCAAGCCGCTGTGGAGTCCCTTCGTCGACCTTGTCAAGACTAAACGCTGGTGGGTAGTCACCATGCAGCTGCTCGTCGGAGCGGCACTGGGCGGCGTTGCCTTCACCATCCCCACCTCCTTCTGGCTTCAGGGCTCACTGGCCTTTTTCTGGCTGATGGCCTTTGCCAGCGCTACTCATGATATCGCGGCCGACGGTTTCTACATGCTCGGTCTCGACCAGCACCAGCAAGCATGGTTCGTGGGCATCCGCTCCACCTTCTATCGTGTCGCCACACTCTTTGGGCAGGGCGTGCTCATTATGATAGCCGGAAACCTGCAAGTCGTGTCGAAAGGCAGTATCCCCTTCTCTTGGGCCCTCGTCTTCTATGGCACTGCCGGACTGATCCTCGCCCTGTGGCTGTGGCACGGCTATATCCTCCCCCGACCCTCCGACGACAAAGCAGCCGGGCAGCAACAGACGCTCTTCGGCATCGTCAGAGAGAACCGCCGGCGCTATTTCTTCAGGATGGCACTTGTCACCCTGGCGACCTTCCTCGTCGTCTTCGTGCTTTCGGAACTACTTCCTCTCGCAGCCTCATTCCTGCACTCGCTGTTCTATATATACCTTGTCATCCTCGTGTTCTACACCATCTCTCCGGGTTTCCGCGATACGCTCTATACCTTCTTCACCAAAGGACCTGTCCGCTTCGTAGCCATCGCCGTACTTTTTATGCTGCTCTATCGGATGCCCGAGGGACTGCTGGCCAAAGTGTCCACTCTTTTCCTGCTCGACGGCCGCAGCAGTGGCGGACTGGGAATCGCCCCGCAGGAACTGGGTATGGTACAAGGTACTGTCGGCGTTATAGGTCTCACCCTTGGTGGCATCCTTGGCGGAATGGCGGCCGGACGGCATGGTCTGCGCCGTTGGCTGTGGCCAATGGTGTGTGCAATAACGCTGCCCGACTTGGTTTATGTATACATGAGTTATGCGCTGCCCACCAGTCTGCTCATCGTTAATGTCTGTGTGTTTATTGAGCAGTTCGGCTACGGATTTGGTTTCACAGCTTACATGCTATACCTAATCTATTTCTGCCAAGGACAATTCCAGACGTCGCACTACGCGCTGTGCACCGCCTTTATGGCCTTGTCGATGATGATCCCCGGACTCTTCGCAGGCGCCCTGCAACAGGCCGTGGGCTATCAGACGTTTTTCCTCATCGTCGTTGCAGCCTGTGCCGTGACTTTCATCGTCACAGCCTTCATTGACGTCGACCCGGAATTTGGAAAGAAAGAAAAGAAAGAGAATTAATCCATGCGGTTTTAATTCAAATCGGTCGTTAGGTTTTATGCTGGATTAAAAGCTTACGTGCCGTCCTAATTGACCGATTTTGTTTTAAGATTTCTGCGGCGTCTAAAAAGAAACAGCTCAAGACTTGTGGTCTCGAGCTGTTTCTTTTTGATGTGTGGAGTGTTATTCTTCGTCTGTCTCCTCGGTTTCCTTTTTCTTTGTGGTGGTCTTGCGAATGGCACGCTTGCGTTTGGGCTTTTCCTCAGCAGGTGTCCCGTCAGCTTTGACGCCGGCCAGTTCAGGATCGATCATAATGCGGCCGCAGTATTCGCAGACGATAATCTTCTTATGCATTTTGATGTCGAGCTGCCGCTGGGGAGGAATCTTGTTGAAGCAACCTCCGCACGCGTCGCGCTGTACGTAGACAATGCCCAGTCCGTTGCGGGCATTCTTACGGATGCGTTTGAAACTGGCAAGCAGACGCGGCTCAATCTTCAGTTCGAGCTCGGTGGCTTTCTCTTTCAGCCGGTCTTCTTCCTCGCGTGTCTCCTGCATGATTTCCTCAAGTTCGTTACGTTTGAGTTCAAGGTCGGCGTTACGCTCAGCAATGAGAGCCTTGGTCTTTTCGATGTCTTCTGTACGCTCGTTGACTTTGACGAGGGCTTCACGGATTTTCTTGTTACAGAGCTCTATCTCAAGGCTCTGATATTCAATCTCCTTGGTGAGGGTATCGTATTCGCGGTTGTTCTTCACCTCGTCGAGCTGTTGCTTGTAGCGGTCGACGCTGACTTGTGCGGTTGCAATTTCGCCGCGTTTCAAGGTGATGGCGGCCTGGAAGTCGTCAATCTCGCCTTGTATCTTTTCAACTCGGGTGGTGAGTCCGGCGATCTCGTCTTCAAGGTCCTGTACTTCGAGGGGCAGTTCGCCGCGCAGGGCTCGTTTCTCGTCGATGGCCGACAAGGTGGTCTGTAGCATGTAGAGGGCTTTGAGCTTCTCTTCTACCGACAAGTCAGTTGGATCTTTCTTTGCCATTTTCTTTTTGTCTCTCCCTCAACCCTGTTTATGTTGCTAAAAAGGTTGTGCCTGCTGTTTGTGGGAGTATAAGCGGGCAATGGTTATGATTATTGTTTTGTTATTCTGTTGTCAGCGGTAGCGGATGGGATTGGTGTTGATCTCTGTGGCGAGGCATCTTACTTCAGGGCATTGCCGCTGGATGATGTCACGAAGCAGTTCGATGGTGTACTGCTCGCTTTGGTAATGTCCGATGACGGCAATCTGAATCTCTCCTTCGTGGCCGAAAAAGTCGTGGTAGTGCATCTCGCCGGTGACAAAGGCGTCAGCACCGCTGTCAATGGCATCCTCGAGCAGGAATGCTCCGGCCCCGCCGCATAGCGCCACGCTGCGTATGGGACGTTGGAGTTCTTCGTTCGTCTGCACGCAGACTACGCCGAATGTTTTCTTGAGCATGTCGATGAAATCGCATGCCGGCATGGCTTCGGGCAGCTGTCCGACAACGCCTGATGCGCCTTCTACGCCGTCGATGGTCCGTGAGGGCGTGAGGAAACGGACGTCGCAGAGATGCATCTTCTCGGCCATCATGTGGTTCACTCCTCCGCGGGCATTGTCGAGATTCGTGTGCATCGCGACGATGACGATGTCGTTTTTGACGGCTTTTACCACCGTGCGCTCTACGTATGTGGCACCTGTCAGATGTGACAGCTTGCGGAAGATGAGCGGATGGTGGGCCACGATGAGGTTGCAGTGGCGGCGGATGGCTTCGTCGACGATATCCTCGGTGACGTCGAGACACAATAAAGCCCCTGATACTTCCGCTTCTGTTAGTCCTACTTGCAGGCCGGCATTGTCATAGTCTTCCTGTAAGGGCAGAGGCGCGAATTGTTCAAGGGCATCAATCACCTTTTGTATTTTCACGCTATATAGTGCTGTTTATTGCTGCAAAGTTACGTATTTCCTGTGGATTAACGGGGTTGTGATTGGTAACATTATGAAAGATTAACAATTAGCGTGCACTCTCGAATTCTTCGAGGAAGCGGGTGTCATTCTCGGAGAACAGGCGCAAGTCGTTTACCCGGTATTTCAGGTTGGCAATACGTTCGACGCCCATACCGAAAGCGTATCCGGTATACTGCGTACTGTCTATGCCGCAGGCTTCAAGCACGTTCGGGTCTACCATTCCGCAGCCAAGGATTTCAAGCCATCCTTCACCTTTACACATGGCGCATCCCTTGCCGCCGCAGATGGTGCAGCTGACATCCATCTCGGCTGAGGGCTCGGTGAATGGGAAATAGCTGGGACGAAGACGTATCTTGGTGTCTGTTCCGAACATTTCTCTGGCGAAGGTGAGAAGCACCTGCTTCAGGTCGGTGAACGATACATTGCGGTCAATATACAGTCCTTCCACTTGATGGAAGAAGCAATGCGCACGTGCTGAGATAGCCTCGTTACGATATACTCGGCCAGGGCAAATGACTCTGATGGGGGGCTGGTGGGTCTCCATGTAGTGTGCCTGGTCGTTGGAGGTGTGGGAACGCAGGATGACGTTCTTGGCCACATCGTTGGGGTTGGTTTCGATGAAGAAGGTGTCCTGCATGTCGCGTGCGGGATGGTCGGCGGCAAAGTTGAGCTTGGTGAACACGTGCAGGTCGTCGTCAATCTCCGGACCTTCGGCGAGTGTGAAGCCCATCCGCGAGAAGATGTCGATAATCTGGTTCTTGACGATTGTAAGAGGATGGCGTGTGCCCAGGCGGATAGGGTAGGGTGAGCGTGTGAGGTCGATGTCCTCGGCTTGCTCGCATTGAGCTTCCACCTGCTCGCGCAACTCGTTGATGCGCTGTTGGGCAGCCTGTTTGAGCTCGTTGATCTTTATTCCGACAGCTTTCTTCTGGTCGGCTGCCACATCGCGGAAGTCGGCCATCAGTTGTGTTATCTCTCCCTTCTTGCTGAGGTATTTCAGTCGTAGCTGTTCTAATTCCTCGGCGTTTTGTGCCGAGAGGTTGCTCACTTCCTGGAGCAGCGATTCTATTTTCTCAAGTATCATAGTTTCTGATAATTTGCGTGCAAAGGTACGAATAAGTGAGCGAAAAACCAAATTTATTTGAGTTTTTCCGAGCGAAAGTACTTTCGACATAGTCAAAGGTACGAATAAGTGAGCGAAAAACCAAATTTATTTGAGTTTTTCCGAGCGAAAGTACTTTCGACGCAGTCAAAGGTACGAATAAGTGAGCGAAAAACCAAATTTATTTGATTTTTTCCGAGCGAAAGTACTTTCGACGTAGTCAAATATGAATAAGTTACTTCACCTCGGCATAAAAATAAATGATTTTATTTTGTTCTGCTCTCGTTTTTTCGTAACTTTGCAATCCAAAACGTCTTGATACATTACTATGATGATAATGAAAAGATTTCTCTGGTTGGCGGTATCCGCTTTCATATTGGTAGGATGTGGAAGAAAAACGGCCGAGAGCACTGATGGGACGAACGGCGGTTCAGCCGTCGGAGATACATTAGTTGCAGGCGAGCCTGCTCCGCCGACTCCTATTGCTGCCGACCATCTCTTCGACGATTTCTTTTTCTCCTTCTGCAGCAATCCCGAATTGCAGTCCCAGCGTGTGGTCTTTCCGCTGCCGGTATATGATGCGGAGGGTACGCGCCTGCAGATGGAGCGGGAGCAGTGGAACAACGACCCGTTTTTTATTGAGGATGGATACTACACTGTGATTTTCGATACACCTGCACAGATGGAGGCCGCACGTGACACGTCGCTGACCAGGGCCGTCGTAGAGCGGATAAACCTCGATGCAGACTTTGTTTCACAGTATCTGTTCTCCAAGGAAGACAACTGCTGGATGCTTACCGCCATACAGCATCAAGCCATGAGTGACAACCATAACGCATCGTTCCTCACTTTCTATCAGCGGTTTGCTGCCGACAGTACGTTTCAAGAGAAAAGTCTTAGCCCGCGTGTCAAGTTTACCACTACCGATCCCGATGATGAGTTTTCTACTATCTCCGGGACGATGGTGCCAGCACAATGGGATACCTTCCGGCCTGCTATCATTCCGCAAGAGACTATATATAATATAGTATATGGAGAGCCTGCACCAGAAGGCAAGACAAAATATTTCATTATCCGCGGTGTTTCAGACGACATGGAGTCACAGATGCTGTTCAGAAAGAGCGAGAACGGTTGGAAACTGACAGCTTTTACCAATTAAGAAGTCCAAAGCCCTTCAGATCATTAATTTCCAGTGAATAAGAGTCCTCACATGTTTCCCCTTATCCCCAATACCTTTGGTATAGAAGCCCGGTGTCGTAGGCTTGTGACCTTCGACAGTGAAGATAGCCTGAAGGCAGAACTGGCTGTCCTCGACCCTGCCGAGCCTTATATCATCGTCGGACAAGGCAGCAACCTGTTGCCTGTTGGTGATTTCCAGGGAGTCGTCTTGCAGTCTGCCATTAAGGGCATACATGTTATTGCAGGCAAGAATGAAATCTTTGTCAGATGCGGATCGGGTGAAGCATGGGACGATGTGTCGGCGTTCTGTGTCAGCCAAGCTCTCTATGGAACAGAGAACCTCGCACTCATTCCCGGTGACGTGGGTGCGTCGGCCGTGCAGAATATCGGAGCCTACGGTGTTGAAGCAAAGGATATCATCCATGAAGTGGAGGCTGTAGAAGTAGCGACCGGTAGAACGTACACGTTCAGTAATGCGGACTGCCAATACAGCTACCGCCACAGTCGTTTTAAGGACGAATGGAAAAACCGCTTCGTCATCACCTATGTCACCTATCGTCTCAGTAATTCTTTCCACCCGCTCCTCGATTATGGCAACATACATAGGGCACTCGATGAACGGGGCATCGGACAGCCTACTGCCCAGCAGTTGCGAGATACGATTATCGCCATCCGAAGAGAAAAGCTACCTGACCCACGGGAGCTTGGTAATGGAGGCAGTTTCTTTATGAATCCGATTATCAGCCGGGAGCATTATCTGGCATTAAAGGAACACCATCCGCTTATCCCGCACTATGATGTTGACGACAGCCATGTGAAGGTGCCTGCTGCCTGGCTTATCGAACAGTGCGGATGGAAAGGGAAACGGTTGGGCAACGCCGGTGTCTATGAGCGGCAGCCCCTCGTGCTCGTTAATCATGGTGGGGCAACAGGAAAAGAGATTATGAACCTTTGTGAGTTGATACAGCATGATGTGGCCGAGACATTTGGCATCACCATACTGCCTGAAGTGAATATCATATGAAACTGACTTTCCTCGGTACCGGCACGTCGGTAGGCGTTCCCGTCATCGGATGTACCTGTGATACCTGCCGGAGCAACGACCCTCACGACCGCAGGCTACGCTGTTCGGCCCTCGTCGAAACAGATACCACGCGTATTCTCATCGATACCGGTCCCGACTTCAGAGAGCAGATGCTCACGCAGCCCTTCCGGAAAATAGATGCCGTACTTCTTACCCATATTCATTACGACCATGTGGGAGGCATCGACGATTTGCGGCCTTTCTGCCAGTTCGGCGAGGTCAACGTATATGCTGATGGATTGACAGCCAACGGGCTGATGGCCACCGTGCCCTATTGTTTCGCCGAACACCGTTATCCCGGTGCTCCTGCCATTCGGCTGCATCGCTTGACGCCACATCGTCCTTTCCGTATCAATGAGCTGGAAATCATACCATTCACAGTCTGGCATGGGAAGATGCCCATCACGGCCTATCGAATTCAAGGCTCCTCAACGCTGGTATATATCACCGATATGAAGACAATTGACGACGAGGATGTGGATGTCATCACAACTCCCCATTCACCAGACCTTCTTGTTGTCAACGCTTTGCGTTTCGATGGCGCTCACCATTCTCATCAGCTTGTTGACGACGCTATTGATTTTGCCCGCCATGTTAAAGCGCCGCAGACGTATCTCATTCATAGCTGTCACGACATCGGACGTCATGATGAGGCCAATGCGAAACTGCCGCCCGACATCCGGTTGGCTTACGACGGGCAGGTAGTGGAACTATAAATGAGAATCTGCAGACAATCGTCAGTTTTAGTTTTCAGATACTTCCTCTTCGGTGGCGGGCTCCATGGTGTCATCGCCTTCCTCAGGATTATCGGTGTTTTCAGTGGCGACGTTGTCCTCTACCATCTCCGCTTCAGCTTCTTCAGCATCTTCTGTTTCTGCAGTTTCTTCCACCCCTTCCACTACAAGCAGTGAGGCTGCATAGCGTTTGAAAAGCCGACGAATCATCAAGGCATTGATCATTTCAACAACGCCATAGACCATCAGCGCCCATCCGATGATAAACAACGGGGCGGAAATCATTCCGTGAGGGTTGACAATACACAGGATGCCTACTAACAGAAGTATCGATGGCGCAATCCACCAGGATAAGCGAATACGACCGTAGCGGGTGGCGGTAGCCAGGCTTGCATATTGTCCGACGGCACTGATTACCAGAATACCCGCAAGGATATACATCAATGCAATGAGAAAAGTCTTTGGCATGACAACCAGCACCACTCCGAATATCATGCTGCCCATACCCACCGACCACAATAGTCCGTTGTTGTAGACATTCGACTCGCCGTTGACAGCATGACGCTGCTCAACGAAAGCCGATACACACGACATCAGACCGGAGATGAAAAACAAACCACCCAGAATCAATGTGATGGCTACAACGGCGTCGTCGCGGAATTTAACTAACAACGCACCTGCCAAGATGGCGAGAAAGGCGCGAAAGAATGATGTCTTGGTATTCATGTCTTTTCCTCTTTTAATATTAGAATAATAGTGCTGCAAAAATAAGCATTTTTATGCAGAAACACCTTCTTTTTACATTATTTATTTGTTGTGGCGTGTGAAAAAATGTCATTTTGTGCGTATTTACGACTTTTTTACGTAATTTTGCACGAATTTCAGACGAAAGCAACGATGATGACCGCAAGCATTCAGAAACACCTGCTCGGAATGACGCCCGACGAATTGCGCAATGTCGCTACCTCACTCGGGATGCCTGCCTTTGCCGGCGGACAGCTGGCAACGTGGCTTTATCGGCGCCAGGTGGGCGACATCGACGACATGACGAACCTCTCGAAGCAGAACCGTCAGAAGCTGAAGGATGCCGGTTTCAGTGTTGGTTGCTCGGGTCCCATCGAAACGAAACAATCCGTCGACGGGACAGTTAAGTATCTTTTCCCTGTGGGTGGCGACACGGATGTCCGACAGTTTGTGGAAACAGTCTTTATCCCTGATGAGGACAGAGCCACGGTATGTGTATCCTGCCAGGTGGGTTGTAAGATGAATTGCCTGTTCTGTCATACGGGTAAACAAGGTTTTCATGGCAATCTCTCGACAACGGATATATTGAACCAGATCTATTCTCTCCCTGAGCGCGACCGCATTACGAATGTGGTCTTTATGGGTCAGGGGGAACCCATGGATAACTTCGACGCAGTGATGAGGGCTACCGAGGTGCTTACTGCTGAGTGGGGATATGCATGGAGTCCTAAGCGCATCACGGTGAGCTCGGTAGGTCACCGTACGAATCTCAAGCGGTTCATAGAGGAAAGCCAGTGCCATGTGGCCATCAGCCTTCATGCTCCGACTCATGAGTTGCGCGCTCGTCTCATGCCGGCAGAAAAGGCCATGCCCATCGCTGACATTGTGGAACTGTTGCGACATTATGACTTCTCTCATCAGCGCCGGCTCTCGTTCGAATATATCGTTTTTAGCGGGTTGAACGACACGGTGGCGCACGCCCGCCAACTCCTTCAACTGCTAAAAGGCCTCGACTGCCGTATCAACCTCATCCGGTTCCACAAGACTCCTGCCGTAGATTTGCCTCCGACTAATGAGGATAATCTCCAGGCTTTCTGCCGGTACCTCACGCAACATGGTATATTCACCACGATAAGAGCATCGCGCGGACAGGATATTTATGCAGCCTGCGGACTGCTCTCGACAGCCAAGAAGGAAGGAGAGATAGACAGCAGACAATAATCGTATATACGACAAACAAATAATATAGACAGATATGGAAGACGAAAAAATCAGGGTAGCCATTACCCATGGCGACACCAATGGTATCGGATACGAACTCATCTTTAAAACATTTGCAGAGCCGGAGATGCTTGACATCTGCACCCCCATCATCTATGGCTCGCCGAAGATTGCTGCTTATCATCGTAAAGCGCTTGATATAGAAGCTAATTTCAGTATTATCAGCAAGGCAGAAGACGCCCAGAGCGGCCGGGTGAATTTGCTCACCTGCTTTGATGAGGAGATAAAGGTGGAGATGGGGAAACCTACACCCGAGTCGGGGCAGGCTGCAATGAAAGCCCTCGACCGGGCTATGACCGATTATCGACAAGGGTTGTTTGATGTCTTGGTCACCTTACCGGTAGACCAGGGTAATACGCTTATCGAAGGAACCCCGTTCCCTGGCATGTGTCAGTATCTGGAGACCTGCCTCGGAGAAGGGAAAAAGCCTTTCGCTCTCTACTGTGCCGGAGGCCTCCGTGTCGCAGTGGCCTTGGATGCGGTAGCCATGAAGGATGTCCACACGAAGATGGATGAGGAGACACTGTCACGTATCATCAGGGAACTGCACCTGACATTGCGGCGTGACCTGCGTATTGACAATCCGCGTATCGCCGTATTAGGATATAATGCTGATGCCAATGGCAGCGAGGAGACAGAACTGCTCAAGCCGCTGGTCAGCAAGATGGCACAGGAAAAGGCTGGAGTGTTCGGACCGTATCCTGCAGCGGTTTATTATGGCGAAGGACAATACGAGGCCTTTGATGCCACCTTGGCGATTTACCATGACCAAGGTGTTCTTCCCTTGAGCACGCTGGCTACCGAACCTGTGCTGATTAACTACTGTGGGCTGGCTTCCGTTTGTACGTCAGTCGCGGGAACACCCGGCTTTGACATCGCTGGTGAGGGGAAGGCCGATCCGTTGTCGCTCCGTCAGGCCATCTATACCGCCATCGACACCTACCGTAACCGTAGCAGCTACGATGAGCCGTACGCCAACCCGCTCCCCAAACTCTTCCATGAGAAACGGGACGAAAGCGAGAAAGTGCGTTTCAGCATACCAAAGAAGAAAGAGGAGTAGCCTCTCGGGGCGTAGGCGCCTGAGGCTTGGAAAAGCAAAAGACCTTGCCCAATCGTATTGTTGCGAATGGCAAGGTCTTTTTGTGTTTTTATATGTCCAGGAGATAGTCTCCGAGGCGTTATTCGTAATGACGGATACGTACTTCGATGCTGTCGGCTTGCAAATCCTTGTTCACAGGCGTGATGTCAGTCTGTCCGTAGTGATAAGGGAATAGAACTTGCGGACGGATGCGCCGCGCTGCACTGACGAGTTGTCCGGTGGTCATCGTGTAGGGTTGGTTGCATGGCAGGAAGGCGATGTCAATATCGCTGAGGTTGTCCATCTCGGGGATGTCCTCGGTGTCGCCTGCGATATAGATGCGGAGACCGTCGATAGTGAGTACGAAGCCATTGTCGCGTCCCTTGGGATGGAACTGCAGGTGCTCCTTCGTGGTGTTGTAGGCTGGCACGGCCTGTAATGTCATGTCAGTGTCGATGGTGAGGCTGTCGCCATTGTTCATGACTTCTCCCTTACCCATGATGTCGGCACAACGCTGGTTGGTAATCAGACGAGTGGCGTCTTTGCTCAAGGTTGCGATGGTCTCCTGGTTGAAGTGGTCACCATGTTCATGGGTGACGAGGATATAGTCTGCTTTAGGGAAAAGGGAATAGTCCACTTTCCGCTCTCCCAGTTGGCTGACGGGGTCGATTTCGATTTCCTTTCCATCGTAGACTATACGGATGCTGGCATGCATCAGTGCGAAGAATTGAACGCTCTTGCCGCTCTTTGTCAGGAAGACATCACGCTCATGAGTGTCCGTTGTCGTCGGCATCTTGTCGGCCGTCCATGCCATGATGCCGCCCGACAGGTTGACAACCTTGTACCCTTCCTTGGTCAGCTCCGAAGCGGCTGTCGCAGAGCGTCTTCCGCTGCGGCAGTAGACGGCAACGGTCTTTGCCGTGTCGAGGGTGGCGAGGGCTTGCTCCATGAAGCCGTTGTCTTTGACGTCGATGTTGATGGCTCCTGCCAGATGGCCTTCAGCATACTCCTCCGGAGTGCGGACGTCAACTAACTGGACGTCGGGACAGAGCGTCAGCTTGGCAAATTCTTCGACATCGGCATTGCGGAACAGCTCTTGGCTGCACGATGAGTTGGCGTTGAGGCCCAGTAAGGTGAGTAGGAGGGCAAATGCTTTTTTCATTTCCTTTACTTGTTGTTAGAATTTCTTTCCAAAAACGATGTTTACGAATGTCTTGAAAAGAAGTTTGATATCGAACCACCACGAACGGTGCTCCAGGTAGTATAGGTCGAGCTCCAGTCTGCGTAGCATCTTTTCGATGGTGTCTGTATAGCCGTTATAGAGTGTGGCGTAAGATGTCACGCCCGGGCGTATCTGATAAAGGTAGGTATAGCGGGGGTCACGCTCCAGTATCTGGTCGATATAGAATTGGCGTTCTGGACGGGGACCGATGAAAGCCATGTCACCTTTCACCACGTTCCACAGCTGTGGCAGTTCGTCGAGATGGTGGTCGCGCAGGAACTTCCCGACTTTTGTCATTCGTGTGTCGTTCTCGTGCTGGTAGAGTGCCGGGCCGTCTTTCTCTGCGTCTACGCGCATGGAGCGGAACTTATAGATGTTGAATGGCCGGCCGAATCTGCCAATGCGTTCTTGCTTGAAGATGGCCGGTCCGCCGTCTTCGCGTTTGATGGCGATATAGCAGATGAGGAAAAGTGGTGAGAAGATGATCAGACAGAAAAGAGCCACGATGAAGTCGATGATGCGTTTGATGTTACGCTCGAATTCATTCATTCCGTCGAGTATATATCCGTTTTCGAGTTTTGTCATTCTGATGCGCCCCAAAGAGGGTATGTTTGTTGTTCTTTTGTATATAGAACGCCGGGTTTGGGGTTTTATTGTGTGAACCGAAAGAAATAATGCAATCAGATAAGACTTTTGAAGAATGCCTTATAGGCATAATGCACGAAATACCATGCAGACTTCAATGGTGGGATGTGTTCGATGGAGCGGTAGATGTTCCATTGCCATTGCATAGTCCGAAACTTACTGGCCGAGACGGAGCCGCTTGTAACGCGGTAGGCTGCGGCAATAGTTCCTGTGTTTTTGGCGATAAATCCCTGGTGGAGTATCTGTAGCCACATGGCGTAGTCTTCGTGGCGCGTATCCTTGATCATGACCTTGCCTGTCTTTCGTGTGTCATAGATGCCGGTGAGGTTGCCGATGACGTTGCCTTTCAGCAGCATGGTATAGTCAGCCTGGCGGGGAGCACTGACGATACGGTCGCGTCGTTTACTGTTTTCGTCGGTCTTTTCGTAGTTGGAATAGGCTATGGCAACAAGCGGGTCGCGGAAGAGGGGCAGCTGTTGCTCCAGTTTGTGCGGGTACCACATGTCGTCGCTGTCCAGAAAGGCGATATATCGTCCTCGGGCAGCCTTGATGCCGATGTTGCGGGGTGCAGAAGGCATGCCGATGGGGGTGGGGTTGATCAGCAGGTGTATGCGCTTGTCGGCTTGCTCATATTCTTTTGCTATCTCTGTGCAGCCATCGGTAGAACCGTCGTCGACGATAATCAGTTCCCAGTTGTGGAATGTCTGCGACAGTACGGAGTCGACAGCTTCCTTCAGGTATTTAACCGAATTATACATCGGCATGACGACCGAAACGACAGGTCTGTTATTCTTTTTTCTTGCCATAACTATTATAATAACCCCGAAAGTGCTAAAGTATTGTGTGAAAGGTTGCTTTTTTGTGGAATTATTTTTGACGGGGCTTTAGGTGAGCTTGATTTTGTTGTCCCATGAGGTGATGACTTCTTCTGCAGCCAGTCGGTGAAGGGCGCTGTCGAGGGCTTCCGTGGGAATGTTCAATTGGTGGAGGTCTGTTATCAGGTGTTCCTGGCCGTCGTCAAGGAAATTGACGATGGCCTTGGCTGCCTTGCTGATGCGTTCTTCCCGGTGTTGCGGGGTCTGGGCATGTTCCAGGCATACGTCGCAGCAATGGCAGGAGTAGTTGCTTCCAGGATCTTCTCCGAAATATCTGAGGAGGAAGAGTCCCCGGCAGCAGTCGTTGTTGTCGGCATAGGCAATGATGGCATTGATGCGCTTCTCATACTGTTGTTTCCTTATTTCGTAGATCTCGGGAGGGAAGACAAGCAGGCTAGACTCTTCGCGCCGTTGCTGGTAGGTGATGTAGGGTGTCTTCCGTTGAGGGATATACTTGAGGATGTGTTGCCTGTCAAGGGAGCACAGGATGGTGTAGACATAGTCGGCAGTCGTGCCGATGCTGTTGGCGATGCTCACCTCGTCGATATTCACGAAGTCGGAGAACATCCCTGTATACATCCTGAGCATGGCGTTCACGATGCGGTCTTCTTCCTCGGTGAGCAGTCCGATGCGATAGAGGCTGTCGCGTTGCAGCAGGAAGAACACCCTTGAGTTGTTTTCGGGCTCCGCTTCGTAGGTGATGTAGTTGGCTTGCTGGAGGATGTGCAGTGCTGATTCCACGCGTGTGGGGTAGTGCCGGAACCGTTGACAGAAGTCCTGTATGTTGAACGCAAAGGTATGGCCGTTGCCGCTGCCAAGCCCTATCTGGTAGTAGTAGGCCAGATGGTCGTAGACGGTGCGGATATAGTCTTCCGGTGGGAAGGTCTCGGCAATACGTCTCTTCAGCTGTGTGATGTTGCTTTGCTCTTTCAGCAGCACGGCATACGCGCGTTTCCCGTCGCGTCCTGCCCGTCCTGCTTCCTGGAAGTAGGCTTCCGGGGAGTCTGGGATATCGTAGTGGATGACCAGTCTCACGTCGGGCTTGTCGATACCCATGCCAAAAGCGTTGGTGGCCACCATCACGCGGATGTTTCCTTTCACCCATTCGTCTTGTCGGGTGAAGCGGGTGTCTGCCCGCAGGCCGGCATGGAAGAAGGTAGCGCTGATGGAGTTGGCGAGGAGGATGTCGGTGATCTCCTTGGTGCGCAGCCGTGAGCGTACGTAGATAATGGCGGAACCTCTCACGGCGTTCAGGATATGTAGCATTTCGCTGGTCTTGTCGTCTGTCGGGCGTACTACGTATGAGAGGTTCTTGCGCTCGAAACTCATCCTGAAGATGTTGAACGGCTGGGGCCGGTCGGGTGATTTCAGCTTCTCCGTGATGTCGACGATGACTTCCGGTGTCGCTGTGGCGGTCAGTGCCAGGACGGGTACTTCCGGCTTGATGCGCCTGATGTCGGCTATATGCAGGTAGGCCGGTCGGAAGTCATAGCCCCACTGCGAGATGCAGTGGGCTTCGTCGATGGTGATGAAGCATACGTTGATGCGGCGCAGCTTGTTCTTGAAGAGTTCCGTGGCGATGCGTTCCGGCGAGATGTAGAGAATCTTCACTCCTCCGAAGATAGCATTCTCCAGTGTGGCAATGATTTCTGAATGGCTCATGGTGCTGTTGACGGCTGCTGCTTTGATGCCCCGCTGCCGCAAATGCTGCACCTGGTCCTTCATGAGGGCTACGAGTGGGGTGATGACGATGCATACCCCCTCCATGGCCAATGCCGGCACTTGGAAGGTGATGCTCTTTCCGCCGCCGGTAGGCATCAGTCCGAGTGTGTCGTGGCCTGCACCTATACTCTCGATGATTTCCTGTTGGATGCCGCGGAAAGAGTCGTATCCGAAGTGTTGTTTCAGTATCGAGGAGAAATCACTCATTTTCAGATGGTCTGATGTCTTCTATCTGCAATTGCACCAGGCCGCGCTTGAAGACATTCTCCTCGAGTGTATATGCGATGTCGAAAGCCCGTTTCGACTTGATGTATCTGGCTGATGCGCTTTGTCCGAAGGCAATGCCGCTGAGCACGTTGCTTGACTTCGAGTCGATGAGTTCGAGCTTGATGTGTTCCTGCTCGCGCCCGACCACTTTCGATGTGCCGAAGTCGTAGACGTTCACGGTGGCGAACATCGGCTTGGGGTTGTCGGGTCCGAAGGGGGCGAAACGTTTCAGGTCGCTATACAGCCGCTTGTTGATGTCTTTGAAGTCGATGATGGCATCGATATCGAGATTGGCTTCGGTCTGATGGGGCAGGATGTGCTCATCGACGTATTTCTGGAACCTCTTGCGGAATTCGGGGATGTCTTTCCATCTTAGTGTCAGGCCGGCAGCATAGGTGTGGCCTCCGAAGTTCACCAGCAGGTCGCGGCAGCTCTTGATGGCTGAATAGATGTCGAAGCCTGCTATGGAGCGTGCCGATCCGGTGGCCAGGTCGCCGTCGCGGGTGAGCACGATGGTCGGCCGGTAGTAGATTTCAGTCAGTCGTGAGGCGACGATGCCGATGACACCCTTCTTCCATCCCTCGTCGTAGAGCACGATGGAGGACTGATGGCGCTGGCTCTCGATGCGCTCGACGATTTGGTTGGCTTCTTCGGAGACCTGGCGGTCTACGTCCTTGCGCTGCTCGTTATATTCGTCGATATGCTTGGCCTGTTTGATGGCGGTCGAGAAGTCCCTCTCTACCAGCAGGTCGACACTCTTCTTCCCGCTCTCCATACGTCCGGAGGCATTGATGCGGGGGCCGATCTTGAAGACGATGTCGCTCATGGAGAGTTCGCGTCCCTGCAGTCCGCAGATGTCGATGATGGCTTTCAGTCCGATGCTGGGGTTCTGGTTGAGCTGCTTCAGTCCGTGATAGGCCAGGATGCGGTTCTCGTCGACCACAGGCACCAGGTCTGCCGCGATGCTCACCGCACAGAAGTCGAGTAGGGGGATAAGTCTGGAGAACGGGATGCCGTTGTTCTTGGCAAAGGCCTGCATGAACTTGAACCCTACGCCGCATCCGCAGAGGTGCTTGAAGGGGTAGCTGTCGTCCTCGCGCTTTGGGTTGAGGATGGCGGCAGCCGGCGGCATGACCTCGTCGGGCACGTGGTGGTCGCAGATGATGAAGTCGATGCCGAGCGACTTGGCATAGGCAATCTCGTCAACGGCCTTGATGCCGCAGTCGAGGATGATGATGAGCTTTACGCCCGTCTGCTGGGCGTACTCCAGTCCCTGGCGGCTGATGCCATAACCTTCGTCGTAACGGTCGGGGATGTAGTAGTCGATGTTCGAATAGAATTGCTGCAGGAATTTGTATACCAGTGCTACAGCCGTGCATCCGTCGACGTCGTAGTCCCCGTAGACCAGTACGCGCTCCTTGCGGCCCATCGCGTCGTTCAGACGGTCAACGGCAAGGTCCATGTCCTTCATCAGGAATGGATTAATCAGGTCGGCCAGCTGGGGACGGAAGAAGCGCTTGGCAGCCGACTCGGTCGTGATGCCACGCCTGAGCAGCAACTGGCCGAGGATAGGACTCATTGAGAGTTTCTCGCCCAGTTCCGCCGCAGCCTGCTCTTCTTCAGCAGTTGGTGGTTTGTATATCCATTTGAATTGCATGTATATATTGTTTTTTCTTTTTTCTTCCGGCAGGCTCTTGTGACGCATTGGTACAAAGAGCGTGTAAAGTTACAAAAAAATATTTGAATGCGGCACCTCTTTTAGTTCTTTTTACGAAATATTTACTTTTGGGGCGTCGAAGCAAAGCAGGCGAGTCAGTCGGAACTAAAATGGTGAGTCTGTCAGACTATGCCGTGTAGACTGCTGGTCTAAGCAAGGTAGACTGCTGGTCTAAGCCGTGTAGACTGCTGGTCTAAGCCGTGTAGACCGTCGGCCTATGTCTGGCAGGCCGTTTAGGATGGCCGCAAAAGGGATGGCTGATATGGTGAAGTGTCCATAGGGAATGATTGTCCTATAGGGCAAAAAAGTATGAGGGTATGCATAAAAAAGGGTGTTTTTTCTTTGTTGGTTTGTAAAAAAATGGTAACTTTGTCGCCGAACAGTATTACAAAAAGCATTTAAGCAATCAGAACTATGGCAAGAATGAAAGGTGTCATCGTGGTGAACACGGAACGCTGTAAAGGGTGCTCGTTGTGCGTGGTTGCCTGTCCTCAGCAGGTCATCGCGCTGGCTCCCAAGAAGGTGAATGTTCATGGATATCCCTACGTAGAGCCTGCGGCGCCTGAAAAGTGCACCGGTTGTGCTTCCTGCGGTGTGGTGTGTCCTGACGGGTGTATCACAGTTTTTAGAAAGAAAGTGGAGGATTAGGAAGTATGGAAAAACAATCAACAGCGAAACAAACTGCACCCGTCACGGAAGTGCGAGGTGAGGCTATCCTGATGAAAGGCAATGAGGCCATTGCCCATGCCGCCATCAGGTGCGGATGCGACGGATACTTCGGCTATCCTATTACTCCGCAGAGTGAGGTCATCGAGACGCTTGCCGAGCTCAAGCCGTGGGAGACCACAGGAATGGTGGTGCTGCAGGCAGAGAGCGAGGTGGCCTCTATCAATATGATATATGGTGGTGCCGGAGCCGGCAAGCGCGTGATGACGTCGTCGTCGTCGCCCGGCGTGGCGCTCATGCAGGAAGGTATAGCCTATATGGCTGGTGCCGAGTTGCCTGGCGTCTTCGTCAACGTGCAGCGCGGAGGCCCTGGACTGGGTACCATACAGCCCTCTCAGAGCGACTACTTCCAGGCTACGCGAGGCGGAGGCAATGGCGACTACTATGTCATTGTGCTTGCCCCGAACAGTGTGCAGGAGATGGCCGACTTTGTGGACCTGGCCTTCGAACTGGCTTTTAAATACCGCAATCCTGCCATGATTCTCTCCGATGGCGTCATCGGTCAGATGATGGAGAAGGTAGTGCTGCCGCCCTTTAAGGCGCGTCGTACGGAGGAGGAAATCATCCGTGAGTGTCCCTGGGCATCCACCGGGCGCACGAAAGACCGGAAGCCCAACGTCATCACGTCGCTTGAGCTGACCTCAGAGGTGATGGAACAGCGTAACCTCCATCTGCAGGAGAAGTATCAGCAGATACGCGACCACGAGGTGCGCTACGAGCAGACTGACGTGGAAGGTGCCGACTACTTGATTGTAGCCTTCGGCTCGGCATCGCGCATAGCCCAGAAAGCCATGTCGATAGCCAAGGAGGAAGGACTCAAGGTCGGTTTGTTCCGTCCCATCACGCTGTGGCCATTCCCGGAGAAGGAGATTGCCGCGGCTGCCAAGGGCAAGAAGGGTGTTCTCGTGGTCGAGATTAATGCCGGCCAGATGATTGAGGACGTTCGCCTGTCGGTGAATGGCGCCGTGCCTGTAGAGCATTTCGGTAGGTTGGGCGGTATCGTTCCCGAACCCGACGAGATAGTCCAGGCTGTCAAAAACCTCCCTTGCTCCCGTTGATGTGAGGGAAGTATTAACTCCAAAACAAGATGAAGTATGGAAAATAATAGTTCTAAGACCAATCAGGCGGTCCCCACGGCAAAGGATTTGGAGGAGGCCGGATATAGTGTTGTCTGCAAGAAGCCGACGCTGATGAACGATGTCCCCATGCACTACTGCCCGGGCTGCTCGCATGGCGTCGTCCATAAACTCGTTGCCGAAGTCATCGAGGAAATGGGTATGGAAGAAAAGACCGTAGGCGTGTCGCCCGTAGGCTGCGCCGTCTTTGCATATAAATATATTGATATTGACTGGCAGGAGGCTGCCCACGGCAGGGCTCCCGCCGTGGCAACAGCCATCAAGCGGCTCTGGCCCGACCGTCTCGTCTTTACCTATCAGGGCGATGGCGACATGGCCTGCATCGGTACTGGCGAGGCTATCCACGCACTGAACCGTGGTGAGCACATCGCGATGATTTTCATCAACAATGCCATCTACGGCATGACCGGCGGACAGATGGCCCCCACCACATTGCTCGGACAGAAGACATCGACCTGTCCCTACGGACGCCAGCCCGACCTGCATGGCTATCCGCTGAATATCACCGACCTGGCAGCGCGTCTCGAAGGCACCTGCTATGTCACCCGGCAGTCGGTGGAGTCCGTGGCATCCATCATGAAGGCCAAGAAAGCCATCCGCAAGGCCTTTGAGGCGTCGATGGCCGGCAAAGGGTCTTCGCTCGTTGAAATCGTCTCCACCTGTAACAGCGGATGGAAGCTCTCACCCGTGAAGGCTAACGAGTGGATGAAAGAGAATATGTTCAAGAAATACGAAAAAGGCGACCTGAAGGACCTGACGTAAGCTCGTGGCCCGAATGTCCCGAAGTAGTATTGTTGAGAAAGAAAAGATAGATTAACGAAAGTCCTGCCATCCCTTCCGCAAACAGGCAGGCCCTCCTCCCTCCTGGACGTTCTCGCCGCTCGTCAGGCGAGATAGACAGAGGGAGTGGCAGGGAGGGGTTAAATATGACAAAAGAAATTATTATATCCGGTTTCGGCGGCCAGGGTGTCCTCTCTATGGGAAAGATACTGGCCTATTCCGGCCTGATGGAAGACAAGGAAGTGACGTGGATGCCGGCTTATGGTCCCGAGCAGCGCGGCGGAACGGCCAACGTCACCGTCATCGTCAGCGATGAGCGTGTCTCGTCGCCCATCCTCAGTAAGTATGATGTGGCCATTGTCCTCAACCAGCCTTCGCTCGACAAGTTCCTGCCCAAGGTGAAACCCGGCGGCATCCTGATCTACGACGGCTTTGGCATTCTGAACCCACCGGAGCGCAAGGACATCAATGTCTACCGCATCGATGCCATGGACAAGGCGGCAGAGATGAAGAACTCGAAGGTGTTCAACATGATTGTGCTCGGCGGCCTGCTCAATGTCTGTCCTGTCGTCAGCACCGACGGTCTTCAGAAAGCACTCTTCAAGTCGCTGCCCGAACGCCATCACCACCTTATTCCCCTGAATATGCAGGCTGTGGAAGAGGGAATGAAAATCATCGAGCGTGTAGGATAGCAGTTTGCAAAACAAAAAGAAGAAGGCATCTCACTCGTGTGGGATGCCTTCTTCGTGTTGGGGTACCCGGACAACAAAGCGTTAAATCCTATCGATTTCTATCTAATTCA
>CAMNII010000031.1 GCA_946540435.1 uncultured Prevotella sp. | reverse complement strand
TGGGCTGAGATCTTTCTGGCCCTTCAGGCCGTTTTTACCGGACAGCAATAAAAAAAAATAAAAACGCCTTGTGCCCAACAAGCCAAAGGGCTGGTCAGGCACAAGACGTTCTCTTACAACGGGCACTTATGCCACTTCCTCATGTCGGGGGAAACGGCTGTGCAGCTGGTAGAGGGCAGGAAGGAACACCAAGAGGGAGAAGCCTACGTAGAGTGCCTCCTGCACATGGTTGCCCTGCAACAGGTCGATGAGGCGGGCATCTTCCATCCCGGGCATCAGCCGGCAGATAATGAAGGCGACGCTGTTGTTTACGAAGTGTACCACAAGGCCGGGCACGAGGCTTCGCGTGCGATAGTACATCCAGCCGAGCAGCAGTCCCATGAGGAAGGCATGTGGTATCTGTGCCATATTGCCATGAGCCACAGCAAAGAGCAAAGCCGAGAAGGCAATGGCAAGCCAGTGGTGCTTGGCCAGAGTGTCGTGGCTGAGGAGGGTGCGTAGGATGGCTCCGCGGAACACCATCTCCTCGGCCACCGGCACGAGGACGGCAATGACGGCGAAGCCCCACGGCTTGAGCATCAGCTGGTTGAACAGCCGGGCCATATTCTCGGGCATGTCAGCCCCGATGATCTCGTTCAGCACCTCCGAGGGAATGATGGTGCCGAGGGTGAGGATGGAAGCCCAGAAGAGCACGCCCCACGGGCGGCTGCGAAGGTAGTCGCGACGGAGCGGTGTCCACCGCATGACGGCAAAGAGTGCGATGGTGAGCACACTGCTGATGGCGGTGGTGACACATACGGCGGTAGCATTGTTCAGCAGCTCCGGGTTGATGATGGCCGCAACAGCTGTCACTACCAGCTGTATGGCAAAGAAGGCGATGAAAAACAGGATGACATCCCGTGTGATGTGATTGGTTGTATTCATTGTTCGTGAAGGATGTGAATGGCTTGTGCTTTGTCTCTCTGCAGCTGAGCGATGAGTGCCTCGGGCGAGGCAAAGGCCTGCTCGTCGCGCAGCCGCCGGATGAAGTCGATGGTAAGCGGCTGGCCGTACAGGTCGCCGTCATAGCCGATGAGGTGGACTTCTATTGTCTTTTCCTGTCCGTGGAATGTCGGCCGGCACCCGATGTTCAGGATGCCGTCCTGTCCCTTGTCAGTCCTCACGGCATAGGCGCCGCCCATGGGGATGAGGAGCGAGGGCGACGGCCGGAGGTTGGCAGTGGGAAACCCCAGCTGCGTGCCGACGTGCTGCCCGTGCACCACCTCTCCTGTCAGGCGGTAGGGTCTTCCCAGCCTGCTGCCGGCCGTCGTCACGTCGCCCTGCAGCAGGTCGTTGCGAATGGCGGAAGAGCTGACGGCGAGGGTATCGGCGGTGAAGGCACCGGCGGCGACGACGTCGATGCCCGCAGGTCCCGGTCCGGGCTGCACCTGCCGCTGGTCGGACCCGAAATGGTTGTCGTAGCCCACGACGAGGGTGCTGACATTCAGGCGAGTGCGCAGCTGCTCCATAAAGGTCTCGGCGGTGAGGGCCGCCAATGCGCGGTCGAAGGTCAGCACCACCAGGGTGTCTACACCCGTCTGCTTGATCAACCGGAATTTCTCTTCGTTGGTGGTGAGCAGCGGCTTGTCATGTCCGAAGAGGGAGGCAGGATGACGGTCGAAGGTGATGACCATCGAACGCTGATGCCGGCGGGCTGCTTCGGCCTTCACCTGACTGATGAGGTACTGGTGACCGCGATGGACGCCGTCGAACGTCCCTACGGTGGCCACGGCAGCCAGGCCGGCCTGTTGCTCGTTGAAGGTGTATGTCTGGAATATCATGCTTTCTGCTTTCGTCTGGCTATAAACCTGATAAACTCACCAACCCACAGCACGACTGACGTGATGGCGATGAGCACCGCCCACTCACTGAACGACAGCGGCTCGGTGCGGAACATCCTGCCGCCGAAGGTGACGATGCCCACCTGACCGAGGAGGATGAGGGCCAGGACGAGCAGCATGCCATGGTCGCGCCAGAGCAGGCGGAAGGCCGAATGGCGGCTGCCCAGTGTCTTCGCGTTGAAGAGGTTCCACCACTGCATCATCACGAAGGTGGTGAAGAACAAGGTGAGCTCATGCACGTTAATGCCGGCACCACCGTTGCGCTCGCAGTAGACGAGGAATACGAACATCACTGCGAAGAAGAGCAGCGAGGTGACCATGATGGCCTGCCCCATGGGTCGGCTGATGATGAAGTCGTCGGTATGGCGCGGCTGCTCGTTCATCACCTCCCGTGAGGGTGGCAGCGATGCCAGTGCCAGCGCGGCGAAGGTATCCATGATGAGGTTCACCCAGAGGATCTGCGTCACCGTCAGCGGCAGCTCCGTACCGATGAACGAGCCGGCGAGGACGAGGAGCAGGGCGGTGACGTTGACGACGAGCTGATAGTAGAGGAAGCGCTGGATATTCCGATAGAGCGACCGTCCCCACATCACCGCATGGGCAACGGAACGGAACGAGTCGTCGAGGAGTGTCATGTCGGAAGCCTCCTTGGCCACGCTCGTCCCCGACCCAAGGGACAGTCCCACATGGGCATGGTGGAGTGCCGGGGCATCGTTGGTGCCGTCGCCGGTGACGGCCACCACCTCGCCATGGCGTTGCAGCATCTCCACGAGTCGCTGCTTGTCGGCGGGACGGGCCCGGCTCATCACGCGCACCAGTGGTGCACGCTGCAGGGCTTCCTCGTCGCTCATCGCTGCGAAGTCGGCACCGATGATGGTTTGCTCGGGCTGCGAGATGTCGAGTCCAATCTGCCTTCCCACCTCGGCGGCTGTTGCCGCATTGTCGCCGGTGACGATGGTCACCTCGATGCCAGCTTTCCTACAGGAGGCAACGGCCGACGGCACATCCTTTCGCACAGGGTCGCTGATGGCACAGAGCGCCTGCAGGCGGCCGTCGACGGCAAAGGCAAGGGTGCGCATGCCGCGCTGCTGCCAGTCGGCGAGCTGCTGCCGGTGGTCATCACCCATCTGGCAGAAGGTAGCGACGACCTCTGGTGCCCCTTTGATATATTGATGTTCGGGTGTCGTGGTACGCATATACTTCCGCTCGGTAGAGAACGGCTGCTGGTCGCTGACGGTAGCGTCGGCCCGCAGTTGCCGGTAGTCGTAGCCCTCACGACGGAGCCACTGCAGGAGGGCACCCTCGGTGGGATTACCGATGGTACGGCCATCATCGAGTTCTGCTGTCGTGTTGACGGCGATGGCCATGGCGAGGTCGTCACGCTGCCCGTCGACAATAACCATCCGTTCGACAGACATGCGGTTCTCGGTGAGTGTGCCGGTCTTGTCGGTACAGATGACGGTGACGGCACCCATCGTCTCACAGGCATGGAGCTTTCGGACGAGGTTGTTGCTCTTCAGCATGCGCCGCATGTTCAGGGCCAGGGCCAGGGTGACAGCCATCGGAAGACCTTCGGGTACGGCCATGACGATGAGGGTCACGGCCATCATGAAGTATTTCAGGACGGTATGTGCCATCGTCAGCCACTGCAGCTGCAGCCAGCTGTCGGGATTGGAGATGATGTCGTGGCCGAGGAACAGGACGAAGGCTGTCACCGACACGATGGTGCCTACCTTCGAGATGAGGCGTGCCAGACGGTCGAGTTGGATGTTGAGCGGTGTCTTCACCGAAGTGATCTCCGTGGACTGGCGGGCCACATGTCCGATTTCAGTACTGTCGCCCACGGCCGTCACGCGAAAGACGGCGCGGCCGCTCATCACCATCGACGAGCGCAACAGCTGGTTACGGGCGTAGGTCGACGGCGCGTCCGACGGCTCGACATCCTTGGCAGCTATCGGCTCGCCGGTGAGCGACGACTCGTCAACCTGCAGGTCGACAGCCTGAAGGAGGATGCCGTCGGCCGGCACCTCATCGCCCGGGTCGAGGAGAACGATATCGCCGACGACGACGTCGCGGCGGGGCACCTCCACCACCTTTCCTCCCCGTCTGACCTTCACGGCCTGTTCCTCGTCGAGGGCGGTGAGCATATTGAACTTCCGGGCGGCATCGCGCTCGAAATAGAAGCCTACTGTGGTGGCGAAGAAGATGGCCAGGATGATGCCGATGGTCTCCACAAAGTCGTTCTCGACGAAGGCGAGGACGAGCGAGACGGCGGCAGCGGCCAGGAGAATACGGATGATGGGGTCGCGGTATTTGTCGAGATAGAGTTGCCAGAGCGACTGGCGGACTGGCGGAGTGAGCATATTGGCGCCATAGTGCGCCCGGCTGGCCTCTACCTCGGTGGCCGAGAGACCATCGGGGTCGGGCTTTCGTGCGGCATTCACGTCGAGGACCATGATAAAGTCGTTCATCTGGTAGCCCTCGCCGATGTCGAAGTCGCCCTGGCGGTCGATATGCATGCCCATATGGCGATAGAAGCCGACGGCAGGGTTCGCCCTGTTCACGTTGAGTTCGATGCGGCAGGGCTCTGGGTTCAATGTCTTCACATAGTCCACGGCGGAGTGGAAGAGGAAGCGACCGTGACCGCTGCCCTGTTTGTCGGGAAGGACGTAGATTTTCTGCAGGTGGAACAGGTTCGGCCGCTGGCGTTCCACGGAGACATATCCGAAAGGTACACCCCCCTCTTCACCGATGAAGTAGGCGTGTCCCTCGCTCATCTGCCTGCGGAGGTTCTCATCGCCGTACATCCACTCCATCATATAGTCTATCTGGCTGTCGGAGATGATGCCCCGGTAGGTGGCGGGGAAGATGGCATCGGCGAGTTGTCGGATGAGCGGGATGTCGGCTTCGGTGGCCCTGCGAAGGGTAAATGGTTTCTCTGGCATGACCTATGCTTTCTTTAGTATCTCCATCAGACGGCGCATGCCCTCGCTGCCTCCCGTCTGCAGATGGGTGACGTTAGGGATGCCGGCAGTACTCACCGTGTCGGGGTCGATGAGATAGATGGGTGTGCCGGGAGTGACATAATGCACCAGTCCTGCTGCGGGGTACACGTTCAGGCTGGTACCGATGATGACGAACAGGTCGGCCTTGCTTACCGCCTCGGCAGCGACGCTGATCTGCGGCACCGCCTCGCCGAAGAAGACGATGAAGGGTCGCAGCAGCGAGCCGTCGCCGGCCTTCTCGCCGGGTGCCACGTCGCAGTCGTCCTCGGTGAGCTCACGCACGTAGCGTTCGTCGAACTGGTCGCGACTCGAACACACCTTGGTCAGTTCGCCATGCAAGTGGATGACCTGTGAGGAGCCGGCCTTCTCATGCAGGTTGTCAACGTTCTGTGTCACCACCGTCACGTCGTAGTCGGCCTCCAAGGCCGCCACCAGCCGATGGCCCTCGTTGGGCTGGGCGGCAAAGAGCTTCTTGCGCAGTCCGTTGTAGAAGCGGTTCACCAACTCGGGGTCGGCCAGCCAGCCGTCGTGGCTGGCCACCTGCTCCACAGGGAATTCCTCCCACAGGCCGTCCTGGCCGCGGAAGGTCTTAAAGCCGCTCTCTGCCGACATGCCGGCTCCGGTGAGGAATACTATTTTCTTTATCTTTCTGTCCATAAGGCAATCTATATGGTTAGATGATTTATCTGTTTTCCTGTTACCTACACATCACAGCTGCCCGGCCTCCACCTGGCGTACGATCTGCTCGGTGAGGCGGTCGTCGCCCTCCGGGTCGTACTTCTTGGTCAGACTGGCACCGAAGGTCCATGCAAAGGCCTGGTACAGGCCGGCGGTAATCGGGCCATAGAAGGCCTGTATCAGCTGGTAGCCTGAGGAGTTGCACTCCCGGTGCACCAGTTTGATGAGCAGCTTTCCCTGCTGGAAGGTGAGCTTTTTCATTCGGGGGGTGTATCTTTCCTTGATATCCTTTTCCACACGCTTCAGATGAGCCTCCTGAGCCTTCTGCGAAGGGAGTGTCTGCAGGTATTCATACGTCTCGATGATAATCTGGTTCACCTCCTTGGCAATGGGCAGCGTCTTCTTGACGTTGCGCACCAGTTTGCTGTAGGCCTTCCGCTGCCGCTCGTTCTTGAATATAGGTTCGGGATAGAGGTAGAGCGGCTGCAGCTCCACATAGGGGATGCTGTCGCCGTCGACAAGGGTGCGCGACACCTTCATCAGCGGAGAATATCCCAGAGTTGTCGCCTCCTGGGCACTCACGCCGCACGACATCCATACGGCAAACATTGCCGTCACGATTTTCCTCATGCCTGCAAAGTTACAATGTTTTTTTCAAAACCACGGATATACCAACGATAAACTTCCCTAAATATACATTAAAATCGTTAGCGGTCGTTAAAAAAACACAAATGAAATTTGGAAACCTCCTTTTATTTATGTAACTTTGTGCGTTAAACCAAACAACAAAGGAAAAAGCATGTCAACAGTAACCATCAAAAAGGTTGAAAGCAAAAAAGAACTGAAAGCATTCATCAACCTGCATTACGACCTCTATAAAGACTGTCCCTACGATGCCCCGAATCTCTTCTTCGACGAGATGAACACCCTCAGGAAAGACCGCAATGCCGCATTCGACTTCTGCGAGGCGGAATATTTCCTGGCCTACAAGGACGGACGCCTCGTGGGGCGCACCGCCGCCATCATCAACCACAAGGCCAACCAGAAGTGGCAGCGCAAGAGTGTGCGCTTCGGATGGATCGACTTCATCGACGACATCGAGGTGTCCACCGCCCTGCTCAAAGCCGTAGAGGACTATGGCCGCGAACACGGCATGGAAGAAATCATCGGTCCGCTGGGCTTTACCGACATGGACCCCGAGGGAATGCTCACCCGTGGTTTCGAAGAACTCAACACCATGGCCACCCTCTACAACTATGCCTACTACCCACAGCACATGGAACAGATGGGCGGATGGGAGAAAGACAACGACTACGTGGAATATAAGCTCTTCGTCCCGAAAGAGGGCATGCCGGAGAAATACAGGAAGGTGTCGGAGATGATCATGGACCGCTACAACCTCCACATCAAGAAGATCACCAAGAAGGAAGCCCTCGGCCCCGACGGCTACGGCGAGAAGCTCTTCACCGTCATCAACGAGACCTTCAAGGATCTGTACGGATACTCCGAGCTGTCGGACAAGCAGAAGGAACAATACACGAAGATGTACCTGGCGTTTGCCGACCTCTCGCTCATCACCTTCATCGAAGACTGGAACACGCCCGACCACAAGGTCATCGGCGTGGGCATCACCATACCGTCACTCTCGCGTGCACTGCAGAAATGCCGCCGCGGACGCCTGCTGCCCTTCGGCTGGTGGTATATCTGGCGGGCGCTGAAGTTCCACAAGACGAAATACGTCGACCTGCTGCTCCTCGGCGTGCTCCCCGAATACCGCAAGAAAGGCGCCAACGCCCTGCTCTTCTACGACCTCATCCCACGCTATCAGGCCTACGGCTTTGAATGGGGCGAGACCCATGTCGAGATGGAGACCAACGAGAAGGTACAGAGCCAGTGGCAGTACCTGGAGTACGAGCAGCACAAGCGCCGCCGCTGCTATAGGAAACCGCTGTAAGCCGACATCCCCCAATCACATCTTAGAAAATACATAAGACAGCTGTTACGCAACAAGACCATAGCCATACAGCATGTCAACCCTCCAAATATCCTAACAAAAATATGGCAGACGACATCAACAACAACGAGCAACAACAACCTGTCAACTACGGCGAAGACGCCATACGCCACCTCACCGACGTCGAACACATCCGCACACGGCCAGGCATGTACATCGGCCGACTCGACGACGGCTCACACGCCGAAGACGGCATCTACGTGCTGCTCAAAGAGACCATCGACAACTCTATCGACGAGTTCCGCATGAACGCAGGAAAACGCATCGAAATCGATATCGACGACCACCTCCGCGTCAGCGTGCGCGACTACGGACGCGGCATCCCGCAGGGTAAGCTCGTAGAAGCCGTCAGCCAACTCAACACCGGCGGAAAATACGACTCGAAAGCCTTCAAGAAGTCGGTAGGCATGAACGGCGTCGGCATCAAAGCCGTGAACTTCCTGAGCACACACTTCGAAGTACACAGCTACCGCGACGGGCAAGTGCGCAAGCTCACCTTCGAACGCGGCATCCTACAGACCGACACCACCGAGCCCACACAGGACGAGACAGGCACGTTCATCTTCTTCGAACCCGACGACACCCTGTTCAAGAACTACTCCTTCCACGACGACATCGTCGAGAACATGCTGCGCAACTACACCTACCTCAACTCAGGACTCGCCATCATGTACAACGGAAGGCGCATCATCTCGCGAAACGGACTCGAAGACCTCCTGAAAGACCGGATGACAAACGATGCCCTCTACCCCATCATCCACCTGCAGGGCGAAGACATCGAGATAGCACTCACCCACACCAACCAGTATGGCGAGGAATACTACTCCTTCGTCAACGGACAGCACACCATACAAGGCGGAACCCACCAGAGCGCCTTCAAAGAGCATATCGCACGCACCATCAAAGACTTCTTCGGCAAATACGAGTACGGCGACATACGCAACGGCATCGTGGCAGCCATCGCCATCAACGTCGAGGAACCCATCTTCGAAAGCCAGACAAAGATAAAACTCGGCTCCACACAGATGGCACCAGGCGGAGAAAGCATCAACAAATACATCGGCGACTTCGTCAAACAGCAGGTAGACAACTACCTCCACATACACAGCGACGTGGCAGAAGTCATCGAAAACAAAGTGAAAGAAAGCGAACGCGAACGCAAAGCCATGGCCGGCGTCACCAAACTCGCACGCGAACGCGCCAAGAAGGCAAGCCTCCACAACCGAAAGCTGCGCGACTGCAGAATACACTACTGCGACGTCAAAAACGACCGCAAGGAAGAGTCGTGCATCTTCATCACCGAGGGCGACTCCGCCAGCGGAAGCATCACCAAGAGCCGCGACGTGAACACGCAGGCCGTCTTCTCGCTCAGGGGCAAGCCCCTGAACACCTTCGGACTGACGAAGAAAGTGGTGTACCAGAACGAGGAGTTCAACCTGCTGCAGGCGGCCCTCGACATCGAGGACGGCCTGGACACCCTGCGCTACAACAAGGTCATCGTGGCCACCGATGCCGATGTCGACGGCATGCACATCCGACTGCTCATCATCACCTTCTTCCTGCAGTTCTTCCCCGAGCTCATCAAGAAAGGACACGTCTATGTGCTGCAGACCCCCCTGTTCCGAGTGCGTAACAAGCGCACCAAGATTCGCAACAAAGAGGTCTTAACCAACACCCAAGACCCAACACCCAACACCCAACACCCATCACCCAACACCCAACACCCATCACCCAAAAAGAGCGACTTCGTCACTCGCTACTGCTATAGCGAGGAAGAGCGCCTGCAGGCCATTCAGGAACTGGGTCCCGATCCGGAGATTACACGCTTCAAGGGTCTCGGCGAGATCTCGCCCGACGAGTTTGCCGGTTTCATCGGTCCCGACATCCGCCTGGAGCAAGTCACGCTGCAGAAGAACGACCAGGTACAGAAGCTCCTGGAATACTATATGGGTAAGAACACCATGGAGCGCCAGAACTTTATCATCGACAACCTCGTCATCGAGGAAGACCGTCCAGAAGAAGAAGACTATGAATAAGAAAATCCTGTGTGCAGCGATTCTCTCGCTGCACCTTCTTTCCGCCAGCGCCCAGATGCGCATCAACCTGGGTGGCGACTCGCCGCTGCGCAAGTTACAGATGGCAGAATTGGCCATCACCAATCTCTATGTCGATAGCGTCGATGAGCAGAAGCTCGTAGAGGACGGCATCCGTGGCATGCTCGAAAAGCTCGACCCGCACTCCTCCTACTCCACCCCCAAGGAGGTGAAGCAGATGAACGAACCCCTGCAAGGCTCCTTCGAAGGCATCGGCGTACAGTTCAACATCGTCGAAGACACACTCCTCGTCATACAACCCGTCATCGGAGGACCATCCGAGAAAGTAGGAATCCTCGCCGGCGACCGCATCGTCAGCGTCAACGACACCGCCATCGCAGGCGTGAAAATGTCGCGCGAGAACATCATGAAACGCCTACGCGGAAAGAAAGGCACCAAGGTGACGCTCGGCATCCGGCGGCGAGGCATCGACGGCACACTCACCTTCAAAGTCACCAGAGACAAGATACCCGTCAACACCATCGACGCCAGCTACATGATACGCCCGAAGATAGGATACATACGCATCAGCTCCTTCGGAGGAAAGACACACGAAGAATTCATGACAGCCGTCGACTCCCTCAAGATGCACGGCATGCGCGACCTCATCGTCGACCTGCAAGACAACGGCGGAGGATACCTGCAGGCTGCCGTCAAGATAGCCAACGAATTCCTGCAGCGGGGCGACCTCATCGTCTACACACAAGGACTCCGCGTGCCACGGCAAGAATTCAAGGCCGAAGGCAACGGACGGCTCCGCGACGGACGCGTCGTCATCCTCACCAACGAATACTCCGCATCAGCAGCAGAAATCCTCAGCGGAGCCATACAAGACCAAGACCGCGGAACCATCGTCGGACGGCGCACCTTCGGAAAAGGACTCGTGCAACGGCCACTCGACTTCCCCGACGGGTCGATGATACGCCTCACCGTAGCCCACTACTACACACCCGCCGGACGATGCATACAGAAGCCATACGTCAAAGGAGAAAAGAAAGAATACGCTGAAGACATCGAGAAACGATTCAAACACGGAGAACTATACTCCGCCGACAGCATACACTTCGACGACTCACTGCGCTGCTACACCCTGCGCCGCCACCGCGCCGTCTACGGAGGAGGAGGCATCATGCCCGACCGCTTCGTACCGCTCGACACCACACAGTACACACGCTTCCACCGCGAACTCGCAGCAAAAAGCTACATCATCAACGCCACACTCAAATACATCGACAAACAGCGCAAGAGCCTCAACAAGGCATACCCCGACTTCAGAAAATACAACGACAAATACCAAGTACCGCAAGAACTCATCGACAACCTCATCAGCGAGGCGGCCAAAGACAACGTCAAGCCGCGCTCCGACGAGGAACTGCAGCAGACGCTGCCCATGCTACGCCTACAACTCAAGGCACTGCTCGCACGCGACCTCTGGGGAATGAGCCAGTACTTCGAAATCATCAACCAGCAGAACCACATCGTTCTGGAAGCCGTCAACAGCCTCAGCGAACAAGCCAAAGACGGCATCGAAACACCCTAAGCTAACACCCTGATAACCAAACCCACAGCATCGGCCTACCAAAATAAGCTATTTTGGTCACCAAAATAGGCTATTTTGGTCATCAAAATAAGCTATTTTGGTCGCACGATCCTTACCTTCCTCCAAGAGGATACATAGCATAGGCAAAAACAACCCTCACGATCGGCATCAACAACGCTTAGCTTCGGCAAAAACAAAACATAGCATCGGTGCCAACAACGCTTAGCTTCGGCACCATCAACGTCAAGCAATGAAAGCATTAATTAAAATATATCCGCTCACCACCCTGCTGACCCTCCTGATATGGACAGTCTGCCTGATGCCCGTCCCCGAGACACCGCTGAGCGAGGTCTCCATGATCGACAAGTGGACACACCTGGTCATGTTCGGCAGTCTGGCCGTCGTGATGTGGATTGAACATGCACGCCGGGAAAGCCAGAACACCCTGACGATAAAGTCATCAGATAGGGAAGTATATAACCATGTGGAGACAGGAAGGGATATATATCGCCACGATCCGACAGAAAGCGATATATATAATAATGTGGAGGCAGGAAACAATATATATCATCAAAAAGCATCAGGAAAAGAAACAACACGGCATGCCCATTGGCGTCCGTTGCTTCTTTTCCTGATGCGGTCGTTTCTCTATGCCTGGCTCATGGGAGGACTCGTAGAACTGGCACAGCGCTACCTGACATTCGGCATGCGCAGCGGCGAATGGCTCGACTTCGCTGCCGACGGCCTCGGTGCCCTGCTGGGACAGCCGGTAGGCATTATCCTTGCCGCCTACATCAAAAAACGCAGCAAGGAGAAATAGTATCTGCTGTTGAAAACCGGGGGTATTCTTTATTGCGTATATGCCGAAGGCGGTCTTGCTGCCAGCAACCGACGGGGCCTTTGTCCGCTGTGGTGCCTACCGGTATTCTTCCGGCAGCGTGTGGCGCCAGAGGGCGAACGGCTCCTTGAGCATGTGCTTGTTATAGAAGCGGCGGTCACCCGTCACCTCCGGTCCGATGAAGTCGGGTTTGACGAAAGGCGTGTCGGCCGTCGGCAACTCCACTTCCGCCATGACGAGGCCGTCGTTGTCGCCATGGAACTCATCGACTTCGAAGACGAGGTCACCGCTGCGCACGAGGTAGCGGTGCTTGTCGATGAGTCCGCCGCGGCAGAGCTTCAGCAGTTCCGTAGCTTCGTCGAGGGTGATTTCTTTCTCAAACTCATAGCGCGACAGTCCTCCGTCGGCCGACTTCCCCTTGATGGTGAGGAAGGCCTGGTCGTCGCGCCTCCTGATGCGCACGGTGGCGTTGTCGGCGGGGATATATCCCTGCTGGATATGGCTACAGGAAAAGGCGGCACTTTTGTAGGTGTCGCCTTTCTTTTTGACAAGGAACTTCCTTTCGATTTCCAGTCCGCTCATCAGCCCATCATGAACATCAGGGCGATGCCGAAGATGACGGCAGCGGCCACAAGGATACCGAAGATCCAGTTTACTACTTTCTTTCCCTGCGCCTCCTGTCTCTTTTCGTAGGCTGCGCGCTTTGCTTTTCTTTGTTCGCTCATAGTCTTAAGTTTTTAGATTTTTATTGATGTGTACATATTATTAATTCTCGTCGTCGGTCACGGGGAACTCCATGAGGTAGGCCTTGATGAAACCGTCGATTTTTCCGTCCATGACGGCATCGACGTCGGAGGTCTGGTAGTTGGTGCGGTGGTCTTTCACGCGGCGGTCGTCGAAGACATAGGAGCGTATCTGCGAGCCCCACTCAATCTTCTTCTTGCCGGCCTCGATCTTGGCCTGTGCCTCGAGACGTTTCTTCATGGCCCGGTCGTAGAGCTGTGAGCGGAGCAGGGCCATGGCACGTTCCTTGTTCTTCGGCTGGTCGCGCGTCTCGGTGTTCTCGATGAGGATTTCTTCTTCCTCGCCGGTGTCAGGGTCGGTGTACCAGTAACGCAACCTCACGCCCGACTCCACCTTGTTGACGTTCTGTCCACCGGCGCCGCTGCTTCGGAAGGTGTCCCACGACAGTTTTGCCGGGTCTACATATACCTCGATGGTATCGTCGACGAGGGGTGTGACGAAGACGCTGGCGAAGGATGTCATCCGTTTTCCCTGTGCGTTGAAGGGGCTGACGCGTACGAGGCGGTGTACGCCGTTCTCGCTTTTGAGGTATCCGTAGGCATACTCGCCGCCTTCAATCTCCATGGTGACGCTCTTGATGCCGGCCTCGTCGCCTTCCTGCAGGTTGGAGATGGTGACCTTATGGCCGTTGGCCTCTGCCCAGCGCATATACATGCGCATGAGCATCTGTGCCCAGTCCTGGCTCTCGGTGCCTCCTGCTCCGGAGTTGATCTTGAGGACGCAGTCCATAGGGTCTTCCTTCTGCCGGAGCATGTTCTTCAACTCAAGGTCTTCGATGGTGGCGACGGCCTTTTGGTAGTCGTCGTCGACTTCCTGTTCGGTGACGAGTTCATCTTTATAGAAGTCGAAGGCGAGCTGCAGCTCATCGGCCTGCTGCCGAGCCTGTTTGTAGCCAACGATCCATTTCTCGATGCCTTTAACCTTTTTCATCTGCTCCTGTGCCCGCTTGGGGTCTTCCCAGAAGTCGGGAGCCTGTGTTCGCAGCTGTTCTTCTTCGAACTCCACCTGTTTCTGTTCGATGTTCAGGTATCTGTATAGTGCTTCGACGCGTGTGAGTACGTCCTTCAGTTGGTCTTGGGTGATCATTATTATTAATTAGTAATGAGTAATTAGAAATGAGTAATTATGATTACTCTCTCTGCTTACGCTTTACTGTTGCTTATTAATTAGTAACGAGTAATTAGAAATGAGTAATTAAGATTACTCTCTCTGCTTACGCTTTACTGTTGCTGTTATACTTGTTAATATTTTTATTATTTCTTCGTTATCACTTAAAATAGATGTATATTCTTGTTCCGACAAATATCCTCCAGTGTATATTCTGTTTATCCAGAACCTTGTCTCATTGGCTTCTTTCAGCGCAATGGTCAGTTTTGTCAGAAAGTCGGCCGTACTCTGCGCATATTGACTTTCAGCCGTATTCGCACCGATGCTCATCCCGCTCCGAAGTACTTGCGTGAGCATCTCTCGTATCGGCAGGTTTTTTTTCATTAAGTACTGATGCATATTGACTATTCTGTCGCCAAACCGCTCAGTCTTTTCTACGATTATGTTCTCCCGTCTTTCCAACATCACTTTATCGTTCTACCCTACCCACAACAATTTATACTGCTGTTTGCTCATCGTTTTATTAACTATCTTTCATTACAACCTCCCAAGGTAATCATAATTACTCATTACTAATTCTTATTACTTACCCACAACAATTTATATTGCGGCTTGCTCATCGTTTTATAACCTATCTTTCATTATAACCTCCCAAGGTAATCATAATTACTAATTACTAATTACTAATTACTAATTACTAATTACTAATTTGAATTTTCTTCCTCGTACATGCGGTCGATGACGGCCTTGTAGTTCTTGGTGATGGCGGCACGCTTGATTTTCAGGGTATTGGTGAGTTCACCATTCTCCATGGTGAAGTGATGAGGAAGGAGGGTGATGCGCTTCACCTGCTCGTAGTAGGCCAGAGACTGCTGCAGGGTGTTGATGCGCTCCATCACCATGTCGTGGATCTGCTTGTTCTGGCAGAGGTCTTCGTGGGATGAGAATGAGATGTTATGCTCGCGGGCATAGTCTTCGAGGAGTGAGAATTCAGGTACGATGAGGGCGGAGACGAACTTGCGCTCGTTGGCGATGATGGTGATCTGGTCGATGTATCGGTCGACGAGGAGCATGGCCTCGATCATCTGCGGGGCGATATATTTTCCGTTGGAGGTCTTGAAGAGGTCTTTGATGCGTTCGGTGAGGTACAACTCGCCATTCTTCAGGAAGCCGGCGTCGCCGGTGTGGAAGAAGCCGTCGCTGTCGAAGGCCTGCCGGTTGGCATCGTCGCGGTTGTAGTAGCCCCGGGTGATGGTGGGACCTTTCAGCAGGATTTCCCCTTCTTCGGAGATCTTTATCTCGATGCCTTCCACGGGTCGTCCTACGGATCCGATGGTATAGGGTTTGTCCATATTGTCGCACGACACGGTGGCGAGGCTCTCTGTCAGTCCATAGCCCACCATCATGAAGATGCCGAGCGAATGGATGAACTCCTCGACCTCGGGCGACACGGTGGCGCCTGCCGTCGGGAAGAAGTGTGCGTTCTCCAGTCCGAGCTGCTTGCGCACCAGGCTGAGCACCGATGCGTTGAGCATCTTATATTCCATGGCGAGGCCCAGCGACGGGCGCTTTCCCTTAGCCATACATTCTACGTTGTAGCGGCGTCCCACCTCCAGGGCGTGGCGGAAGAGTTTCTGCTGCATCCCTCCTGAGGTCTCTATCTTCTGCTTTACACCCATATATACCTTCTCCCAGAAGCGCGGCACACTCGACATGCAGGTGGGATGGGTCTCGCGCATGGACTGCTGTATCTCCTGCGGATAGGTGTTGACGATGAGCTCTGCGCCCTCGGTGAGAGCGAGGTAGCTCCATCCGCGCTCGAAGATATGGGTGACGGGCAGGAACTGCATGACGCGGTCGTTCTCTCCCACGGGCACACACTTGTCGTTGGCCGTGAAGGCGGCGTGGTATTGTCCGTAGGTCAGGACGACGCCCTTCGACTCTCCCGTGGTACCGCTGGTATAAAGGATATTGCAGATATCATCCATCGAGCGCTCAGCCCAGAGGGCTTCCACCTGTGCCTGTCGGGGCAGGTTCTCGCCGAGGGCTATGAAGTCTTCGAAAAAGAGGGAGTTGGGGTCGTTCTGTGCCACGCGCACCGAGGGGTCGAAGATGATGATGCGCTCCAGGGTGGGACACAGGGCTATGATGCGGTGGGCCTTGTCGTATTGTGCCTGTTCACCGACGAAGAGGAAGCGTATCTTGGCATCGTTGACGATATACTGTATCTGCTGTTCGGAGCTGGTGGCATAGAAGGGTATCGTCACGGCGCGGATGCCATAGGCGCCGAAGTCGGTATAATGATACTGCACGCAGTTCTGCGCGAAGACGCCGAGGTTCTCCTGTGGCTGGACGCCGAGGTTGAGTAGTGCGTTCGACACCTGTTTGACACGCATGGAGAACTGGTTCCATGATAGTTGCTTCCATTTCAGCGATCCGAACTGCCGGAAGGTCATTACTGTTTTCTGTCCGTAGCGCTTTGCCTGTTCATGCACGAGCACTGCCAAGTGTTGATTATTCTGCATAGGACTTTTAATGGGGTTTTTTGCTTTCAAAAGGCAAAGATACACATTATTATGCGGAATGCAAAACTTTTTGGCTACTTTTTTCCTTTCCATCGGCTTCTCGGGCTCCTTCCCATGGGCTTGCATGCAACAAAAAAGCCCCTCGAAGGGGGCTCTTTTCTATTGACTGCGCTTGTACCCTGCCATGACGTCGGCAGAGCGGGCGTACACGGTGGTTACCTGCCTGTGGCGGGTTGCGGTCCGAGGTAGATGTCGAGGGTGGCACCGCCGGCAATGTCGGCATAGTCAATCCACGTCTTCCCATAGGGCTGTCCGTTGAGTTCCATGCGCTGGATATATACATTCTCGGCACTGTTGCCATGGGCACGCACGGTGAACGTCTTCGCCGCCGTGCCATCGTGCTGCGGTACGCTGAAGACGATCTCGTCGAACACCGGCGATGTGATCTGGAAGCGGGTGTCGCCGGGGCATGCCTGGTGGATGCCTGCTGCCGAGAGCACATACCATGCCGACATCTGTCCGACATCCTCGTTGCCGCACAGTCCCTCGACCTTGTTCTTGTAGGCATTGGCACAGATAAACCGTGTCCAATACTGTGTCTGCGAGGGTGCGCCGAGCTGGTTGAACAGGTAGGGAACGAAGTGCACGGGCTCGTTGGCATGGTTGTAGTAGACGTTCCAGAACATGTCCTTCGGGGTCTGTTCGAACATCCATTGCAGGTCGGCGAGCACCTTCTTCCTGCCACCCATCATGCGCACCATACCGTCGACGTCATGGGGTACGAACCAGCCCTGCTGCAGGGCATTGCTCTCCATGGCTCCGTACCACTCCTCCAGACGTCCATGCTCGGGCCATTCCACCCATGTGCCGTCGTCGTTGCGCGGACGGAACCACTTCTTGTCCTTGTCGAACATCACACGCCAGGCCTGGCTCTTCTTCATGAATGCCTGTTCGTCGGCCTTCTTGCCGAGGGCTTTGGCCAGCTGAGCCACACACCAGTCGGTATAGGCATACTCCAGCGTGTGCGACAGTCCGAGGCGGCCGGGGGTGAAGCCGAGCTTGTCGTTGCCGAATTTTGCCGATGAGTTCTTGGCATAGCGGTAGGCCTGTTCGATGTCGCCGTCGTAGATACCTTTGGCATAGGCGTCGGCCAAGACAGAGATGGCGGGATTGCCCAGCATACATCCGGAATAACTGTTGAGGAACTCCCATCGTTCAAAGTATTCACGTCCACTCTGCTCAGCCATTGACACCAGCGAGCCGAGCATGTCGTTGACAACGTCGGGACGGATGATGGTCAGCAGCGGGAACTGCGAACGGAACACGTCCCATCCGCTGAAGATGGTCCGTTTGGTGAAGGCAGGCGTCTGTTGGTGAATCTTGTAGTCGCCGCCGACATAGCGTCCGTCAACATCGGTATAGACGCGCGGGTCGATCATCGTGTGGTAGAGGGCGGTGTAGAAGATGGTCTTCTCATCGTCGGTGCCTCCCTTGACCTGTATGCGCGAGAGCTGTTCGTCCCAGGCCTCCTTGGCGCGATGGCGCACGTATTCAAAGTCACGGCCTTTCAGCTCGGCATCGAAGTTACGGCGAGCACCGTCAAGGTCAACGAAGGAGATGGCTACTTTCAGTTCCACCTGTTCGTTAGGCTCCGAGGCGAACTCCGTGAAGAATCCTATACTCTTGCCTTTTAGCGATGCCTGCCCCCTGACGACGGAAGCCTTTGCCAGCAGCTGCTGGTAGGCCTCTCCTGCCACGTCGGCATTATGCCGGCGCTGGCTGTCGGGAATCGCGGCGTTCCAGAATCCATAGTCGCTCATCGGCCGCGACAGCTCGGCATGGAAGAAGACGGTGTAGCGGGCTTGCCCGTCGCCGTCGCCCCATCCGCCGCCATCGGGTGTGCAGCGCATCCATCCTTCGAAGGTACGGTCGTCGATGACCTCGACATATTCCTCGTCGGCAGTACCTCCCACACGCCGTGCCAGGTCCACCTGTATCCGTGCCTGGGGATGCTGCGGGAAGGTCATCCGGTAGACGCCGCCATGCTGCGACGCCGTGGTTTCTACCTTGATGGCATAGTCGGTGAGCGTCGCGGCGTAGTAGCCGGCGCGTGCCGTCTCAGTAGCCTTGTCGTAGTGCGACCGCCATCCTTTCCGGGCGTCTGACCCGGCAGCGGTCTCCTTGCCAGCGAAGGTCTTCAGCGGTCCCGTGGTCGGCATGACGAGGAAGTTACCCAGGTCGCCATACCATCCCACGCCGCTCATCTGCGTGATGGCAAAGCCTTCGATGGTCGTATGTTCTGAACTATAGCCGGAGCCGTTGTCTCCACCCGTTATCGTCTGCGGGCTTACCTGTGTCATCCCGAAGGGCGTGGCAGCTCCCGGGAAAGTCTTTCCCAGACCATGGTAGGCTCCTGCGGCGTCGACATTGGTCGAAGCACCGATGAACGGGTTGACATAGTCGGAGGGGCTCTGTGCCTGTCCTGCCAGTGTGGCGGCAAGGGAAATAAGGGTTGTCGTCAGTTTCTTCATAGCCTATGCCTCTTTGAAAATCTGTGCCAGAGCCATCTGCAGCTCTTCGCCTCGCAAGTCGCGGGCAACGATATGTCCCTCCGGGTCGATGAGCAGGTTGGCAGGGATGGCCTGTATGCCATAGATGGAAGAGGTGGCATTCTCCCAGCCCTGGAGGTCGGAGAGATGCGTCCACGGCATCTTCAGGTCGCTGATGGCCTGCCGCCAGCTGTCCTTATCCTTGTCGTAGGAGACGCCGATGATGTCGAAACCTTTCTCATGATACTTTTCATAGGCCTCAACGACGTTGGGCATCTCTGCACGGCAGGGTCCGCACCATGATGCCCAGAAGTCAACGAGCAGCCAGTGGCCCTTGCCGGCATATTCGCTCAGCCGGTGCATCGTGCCGTCCATGTCGGGCTGCTCAAAGTCAGTGAACATCGGATATTCTGCTGCCGGTGCAGCAACGTCGGCTTGTTCCACCTCCTGCTCTGCCGTCGTGGCAGCAGGTTTCTTCTCTCCCGTACAGGCAATGGCGAGTGCCAGGACGATGACGGGCATCCATAGTTTCATCGTTTTCTTCATCATTATTCTTGTTTTTAAAGGTGATTATTTCTTTAGTCTGAACTTATAGGTGCGCACCCCGAAACGAGGCATCTCCACCGTCAGGTGCTGATGGTCGAAAGCCGGCCGGCGCGTCGTACGACCTTGCAGGTCAACCTCTGTGACCGATGCTACAGGGAAGCCTACGGCGACCTGCTGCTGACGGCTGTCGCCATCGGCGTTGAAGAGTCGCAGGAGAAGGTCTCCCTCGTCGTCGACGGTCAGTGAGCTGAGCTGATATCCGGTGCCGTCGAGCGAGAGCAGTGTGCCTGAGGGCTGTCCCCATGCCTCGCCTTGCTGCACCGGCCGGTTCCACTCCTCGCTGATATCGCTGATGTGTGCCTCATCCCATTGTCCGCGATGGGGCACCAAGGCATAGTGCAGCTGTGTGCGGCCGGTAATCTGATGGTTGCGTCCCCAGAGACCCTTTCCGGAATACTGCACGGTGAGGGCCAGCGGGTAGTCAGTGGCGAAGGAGTAGGACGTGGTATGGTCGCTGAGCAGTGCCATTCCTGCACGTTCGTCGGCAATGTCCACCCATGAGTGGATGATGTTGTGGCGGATAGCTGTCCAGCGGTCGAAGAAGGTGCTGTCGAGGCGGCTCTCACAGACGTCGTAGGGTGCTGCCTTCCACAGTCGCGGCTGCTTCAGGTTTGCAGGGAACAGGACGTTGAGCATGTACTTCGTATTATAGAAGGGTGCCGTCGGGTCGTTCTTTGCCCGTTTATAGGGGTTGCCGATGAGGACGTTGTGCTTCCAGTCTACCGTGAGGTCAACATCGACCTGCGGTGCGTCCTTCATGAGGGTATAGGTCTGGGAGAAGGGCACGCCGGCAATCTCTCCGGCTATGCACAGGCTCTGCACACAGGCATTATCCTTCACCACCTCGGCCGTTGCCTTTGTCTCCACCGACGAGCAGAAGCGACCGTGGCGGGGGAAATATCCACGCAGTTCACCGAAGCCATAGCGGCTCTTCCCATCGACCGTCTCGCGCCGTTGCTGCTTGTCGTAGAGCGAGGTTATCACGCCGCCACGCGTCAGGTCGAAGACGAGCCGGTAGCGGTCGTTCTCCATCGTTGCCTTGCGGTCGGTCACCGTGACGTGGGGCTTGTTCTCTGGCCGTGCTACGGTGTCGGCATCGGCCACGGCAAAGCCAAAGGGAGGCAGGAGCACCTGGAAGTCGATGACCTCGCCACTGCTCCGCCGTCCGGTGACAACGGCCTGCCGTGTCTTTCCCGTGGTGTTATAATAGGCTCTAACGGAAGACTGTCCTGTCACAGGAGCGGGGAAGCAGCGACCAGCCAGACGACAGGTTGCGTCGGTCCACAGTGCGATATGGTCGGCCCAGGTGCCCTGCTTGTTCAGCCGGTTATAAGGAACTATCCACGAGTCATGGTGCTGGGCGAGCATCAGCGTGCGCCAGGCCTCGTCGAGTGCCGACTGGTCGGGGTGCTCACCGGTAAGGACATAGCGCATGGACGACAGCCGCTCGGCCTCAAGGAGGCGGTGCTCGGCATGGCGCACCTGCTGACCGATGCGCTGCATCACCTGCGAGCCCCAGACGAGGGCCACCCGCACGTCTTCCTGCGACATGCGGTAGTCGGTAGCTGCCGACGCATCGGCTATATGCTCAATGTAGTCGGTCCACAGCACATATTGCGAACGACGGTCGTCACCCAGCCAGGGACCGTACTTCCATCCGGCATCCTGATAGCACATGCCCACAGGATGGGCAATGCCGGCCTGTCGGCAAGCCTGCAGGAAGGTAGGTGTATTCTTCCAGGCTATCGTCTGCCATACGGAGTTCTCTTGTAACGCCTCGCAGGCATAACGGGGCACGGAGAGCATGGATGTGCCGTCGGGACCCGTCCAGTTCACCAGCTCACCGCCATAGGCTTCGGTATACCCGCCCCAGCAGGTGTCGGGACACTTCAGCACGCCGTGCCGGAAGCCCAGCTGGCGGAGTAGCTGCGGCAGACAGCTGGTGAAGCAGGGTTCCTCGGAAGAATAGGTGGTGAAGGTCATCGTCGGAAAGTGACTGCGTAGCTTCCTCATTCCGTATTGGAACTGCCGGATGATACTCTCGCCAAGGATGTTATACAGGTAAGCCTGAGCATAGGCAGGATTGGTATACTCCACCTGCGGGCCTACCACCACCTGTTTCCAGCGTTCGTAGGCCTCGGGGGTATGCACCTTGACGGAGTCCCATGTCTCCGGCTCTATCTCCAGTCCGATGCACCACCAAGGGTGCTCGGCGAGTTGGTCGGCCATGAAGTCGGTGTACCAGTCGAGGGGATAGTGTCCGTAGACACCACCATGAAAGCCGTCGGCAAAATAGGCTTGCCGGCGGCTCTGTGAGAAGGCAGCCTGACCCATCAGCGTCAGGCATGCCATGATAAGGAGTAATCGTGTTTTGTGTGGCATAATGTGCTCGGAGAACAGGTCTTATTCTTCAGGCAGCATGATGACGGTTGCCTTGTTGCCATCCTTGAGGAACTCCTTCATGAAGTTCTGGATGTCGGCAGGCGTAGCGGTGCTGACCACCTGTTTGTAGTCGGTATGGATGTCGATGCCGTACTTCTGGTAGCGCTGCAGGACATTGTTCCAATACTGGTTGGTCTTGGCAGCGTCGTCGGCATGCTTCAGCATGGTTTCCTTCACCTTCTGCAGCATCTCGGCATCGCAGGTCTGTGCCAGTGCGGGCACCTCGGCATTCATGATGTCGATAGCCTCCTGCTTCTTCTCGGGTTTCATGGGGCAGTAGGCCAGGAGCATCATCTGGTGGAAGTCGTCGTCGCCGATGGAGGCGGAGCCTTGTGCGCCACAGGTGTAGGCTGCGCTGGCCTCCTCGCGGATTTTCTTCAGATAGACCATCGAGAGCACCTGCCCTGCGATGTCGGCATAGATGGCGTTCTTCAGCGTGTAGGGCATGTCATCATTGTGCCATACCATGTAGGCTGTCGACTTCGGTGTTTCCATCTTACGGGTAAAGATATTCTCAATCTGTCCGTCGGCGAGTTTCTGCACGCGTTCGCTGCGCACGGCCTTCTTCTTGGCAGGCAGGCCGCCGATATAGCGGCAGACGAGCGGTTTGATGGAGTCGACATTGAAGTTACCGATGATGCGGAAAGTCCAGTCCTTGGCCGTCAGCGTGCGCTCCTTGGCAATCTGCAGGATGCGGTCGTAGTCGACCTTCTTCAGCAGGTCAACGGTCATGGGCTCGAGACGCGGGTTGTGACCATAGAGGGTAGCTGTCAAGGAGTCGCTCAGGGCCACCTCAGGAGTGAGGTCGCGGTTCTTCAACTGCGTCTCCAGCATGTTCATCAGGTTGTCGTACGACTTCTGGTCTTTGTTGATATTGGTGAAATAGAGATACATCATCTGCAGCATGGTCTCGACATCCTTCGGTGTGGAGTTACCGTCGATACCCATATACTGCTGACCCATGGTCAGGTTGGCATTGGCAATCTTTCCGGCCATGGCTTTCGAGAGCTCGGTGCTGGAGAAGTTTCCGAGTCCGCTGATGCCGATGACATTGTCGAAGAGCTGCAGGTTGGCATAGTCTGCCGGGCCATAGAGTCCCTGGGCACCGGGACCTTCGCCATCGAGGATGACCTGATCTTTCTTATAGTCGGTGGGCAGCAGCGTCACCTTCGTACCGTTGGAAAGGTAGAGCTCGGTATATCCAAACTGTTCGTTCTTCACCTCTTTCTTGATCTTGCCGGGCTTGGGAAGGGTGGCCAGCAGCGGCTCGTCCTTCACATTGTCGACGAAGGCCTGCACTTCTTCGGTACGGGCTTCGTTGATGGCCTGCAGCAGCTGTTCCTTGGTGGGATAGACGGCACCCTCAGCCTCGTTGTTGAAGGAGATGACAACCATATTGGAGTCGTTCTTCGGCAACAGCTCGGCCATCACCTGATTGACGGCCTGGACGGGCAGCATGGGCACGAGTTGCTTCATGGTCTGATAGGTGAAGTCGAGGGAGGGCAGGGGCTCGTTCTCGAGGAAGTGCTCACGGCACTGGGCGTAGAACTGTGTGTTGTAGCGCTTGTCCTTGTTGGAATACTGCTTCTCGAGCTGGCTCAGATAGTTCTCCTTATAACGGTCGTACTCCGTGTCGGTGAAGCCGAACTCGGCAGCCTTGCGGGCTTCCTTGACGATGGCTTTCACCGATGCTGCTGTCTGACTCATGTCCTTCGGCATGGCAGAGAGGTCGAAGGCATCCTTGGTCTTGGCAAAGATGTAGTTGCCATAGCTGGCATCTGCCGAGGTGAAAGGAGCGTCGGGCTCCTGGGCGGCCTCGCTCAGACGTTGGTTGAGCATGCCCACGGCAGCATTGATGAGATACTTCGTCAGGATATAGCCTACACCCATCTGTTCCTTCATGGCAGCCGGTATGGGGTCGCTCTTGAACATCACGTCGACGGCCGACACGGTCATCTCCTTGTCTTTGTCGATGATGACAATGGGCTCGGCAGTATCGGGCACAGGCTCATCAACCACGGGAAGGGCATTTTCGGGGTTCTTGATGTCGGCAAAGAGCTTCTTGATCATCGCCTCGGTATGGTCGACATCCACATCGCCGACGATGATGAGACCCTGGTTGGAGGGGTGATACCACTTCTCGTAGTAGGCACGCAGCTCCTCAGGCTTGAAATTATCAACGACCTCCATCAGTCCGATGGGATAGCGCACGCCATACTTCGACCCGGGATACAGTGCCGGCAGGTTGCGCTCGAACATACGGCTGGATGCCGATGTGCGCAGACGCCACTCTTCGTGGATGACGCCACGCTCCTTGTCTATCTCAGCGGGGTCGAGGGTGAGTCCGGTCGACCAGTCACGCAGGATGAGCAGACAAGAGTCGAGGGATGCCTGATTGGTGGTCGGCACGTTATCAATATTATACACCGTCTGGTCGATGGAGGTATAGGCATTCAGGTCGCGTCCGAACTCCACACCGATGCCGCGCAGGTACTCGATGAGGTTGTTACCTTGGAAGTTGTCAGAGCCGTTGAAGGCCATGTGCTCAAGAAAATGGGCCAGACCGCGCTGGCTCTCTTCCTCCTGGATGGAGCCTACCTTCTGGGCAATGTAGAAGTTGGCACGGTGCTCCGGCCAGTTGTTGT
>CAMNII010000030.1 GCA_946540435.1 uncultured Prevotella sp. | reverse complement strand
AGCAGCCTCATCCTGCAGAGGCTGCGTCGGGCAATCGCTACCCAGTTACTTTGCGTGCATTTCTCATTTCTCATTTCTCATTGACTCCGTCGATACCCGCAAGACTCCCTATAACGACAAAACCTCCCCGCGGGGCAACGTCGGTTTGTCGTTATCTGGTCGCTTTGCGGGCATTTCTCATTGACTCCGTCGATACCCACAAGACTCCTGTTAACTTCTAAGCCTCACCGCGGTGCGACGTCGGCTTGAAGTTAATCAGTCGCTTTGCGGGCATTTCTCATTTTAACTTCAGCACTTGGTCGCAGTAGTCGACGACGGCCATGCGGTGGGTGACAAAGATGACGGTGCGGTGGTTATCGGAGAGGATATTCCGTAGGAGCTGGCGCTCGGTATCGGGGTCGAGGGCCGACGTGGCCTCGTCGAAGAGCATGACGGGGCGGTTGCGCAGCAGCGCACGGGCAATGGCGATGCGCTGCGCCTGTCCCTCGGACAGTCCCCCACCCTGCTCCGTACATGACGTATCGAGGCCTTCGGGCAGGTCGAAGACGAATTCCGCACAGCTCTTGCGCAGTGCCTGTCGCATCTCCTCGTCGGTAGCGTCGAGCTTGCCCAGACGCAGGTTCTCGCGTATGCTCCCACTCATCAGGGTGTTTCCCTGCGGCACATAGACGATGTTGCAGCGCAGACGGGGCGAGAGCTGTTTCGAGCGGCTGTCGTTATAGAGGCTTACGCTGCCCGACTGCGGACGCAGCAGGGCAAGGAGCATACGGAGGATGGTGGTCTTGCCCGACCCCGTCTCACCAAGCACGGCCGTACACGTGCCTGGCCGGAAGTCGAACGAGAGGTGGTTGACGACAGGAGTCTCGCTGTCGGGATAGGCAAACGACACATCGTCGAGACGGATGCCGCAGGGCGCTTCGAAGGGTATGGGGTCGCCCTGCTCCTCGAGCGGGTTCTCCTCGAGCTCCATCAGTCGCTCGGCAGCGGTGAACACGCTGACGAAGGCGGGCACCAGACGGGTGAGGCTACGTGCCGGACCTTGTATCTTGTTGACCAGTTGCAGGAATGCCGTCATGCCGCCGAACGACAGCGTCTGCGACGACATGCGCACGGCAGCCCACAGGAAGGCGATGAGGTAGCCCAGGGCGAAGCCGAAGTTCAGGATGAGATTGGTGAAGACGGAGAAGGCGGTGCGCTTGACGACATTCTGCCGCAGCTCGCTCTGCGTGTCTTCCAGCTTGTCCACCATTTCGTTGTCGCCCTCGAGGGTCTTGATGAGCATGCGGTTCTGGATGGTCTCCTGGAGCACGCTCTGTACCTTCGAGTCGCTGTCGCGCACCTTCCGTGTGAGTTGACGCATACGGTTCACGTAGACGCGGCTGAACAGGACGAAGATGGGGATGATGCCCACGATGATGAAGGCGAGCAGGTGGTCCATCGTGAACAGATAGTAGAAAGAGCCGAGGAACAAGGCCAATACCGACAGGGTGTTGGGAAGGGTCTCGGTGAGGAAGTCGACGACATTCTTCACGTCGCCTTCCAGGCGGTTGAGCACGTCGCCGGAATGGCGCTGCTCCTTGCCGTGCCATTCGGAGCGGAGGATACGGTCGAGCATGCGCTGCTGCATGCGGTTTTGTGCACGGATGCCCAGGATGTTACGTATCCAGATGGCTGAGATGTGCAGGGCGAAGTCAGCAAGGATGAGGATGCCCATCACGCCGACGGCCCAGTAGAGGTTGCCGTCCTGCGTGCCCGCTGCGATGTCGATGGCCCGCTTTACTGCCCACACCTGCAACAGGCTGACAGCCACCTCGAGCAGTCCCACCGAGGCGTTGAGACCTGCCTGCAGCCGATTGCCGCGCGAGGCCTGCCACAACCACCTGAGGATGGTCCTTGCACTATATTTCGTAGTTATCTCCCGCTTGAAAAACTTCATATTCTAAACTCTATATACTCAACCCGTCAACTAACAACTCGTCAACTCGTCTACTTGTCAACTTGTCAACTCGTCAACTCGTAACTTGTCAACTAACGACTCCCCACCTCTCTCTTGTCCGCTCCCCACATCATTTTCTCGCGCAGCGTAGCGAAATAGGTCTGGACGGGGAACTTCACCATATTGACCGTAAAGGGAGCCTTGCGGATGACGATCTCCGTCTGCTCGCTGAACTTCTCGCTGCGGCCGTCGACGGCCACCAGGAAGTTGTGCGAACGGCTTTCTATCGACAGCCGTATCTCTACGTCGTTCTTCAGGACGATGGGCCGGACGTTCAGGCTGTGAGGAGCCACAGGCGTCAGACAGAGCACACCCGTGAGGGGTGCGATGATAGGTCCGCCATTCGAGAGGCTATAGGCCGTCGACCCCGTGGGTGTGGAGACGATGAGCCCGTCGGCCTGATAGGTGGTGAGGTATTCGCCGTCGACCATCGTGCGGATGGAGATCATCGACGCCGTGTCGCGTTTGAGGATGGCGATGTCGTTCAGGGCGAAAGGACTGTCCTCCGCACCCGTGTCGAGCAGCAGTGCCACATGGCGCTCTACCGTATAGCGGCCCTCATACACATCGGCGACGGCCCGTTCCACGTCTGCTGCCTGCACATCGGCCAGGAAGCCCAGACGCCCCAGATTCACACCAATGATGGGAGTCCCCTTGGCCCCCACCCTGCTGGCAGCCTTCAGGAAGGTGCCGTCGCCACCGAGCGATAATACGAAGTCGGCATCGAAGGCGTCGCCACGAAACTCATGGAGGTCGCTGACATCAACGGCGCCCCCCTCGGAGAGCAAGGCAGCAAAAGTGCTGTCGATACCCACCACGGCTCCATGTGACTTCAGCACACGAATGATATGCGCCACCGTTTCTGCCTGTCCCTGCTGATAGTCGCTTCCGAAAAGCGCAAAGCGAAGAATGCGGTCTGTCATCTCTTTTTCAAATGATTATGCATGCAAAGGTACAGCAAATCGCATAAAAAGCAAAAGAAAAACAAGAAAAAACACCGAAAACTCATTTATTTTCTATAATTTTGCAAGGTGATATTCAACATGACAATGGATTTTAAGAACACCACACCCGTCAAGAAGGTCAGGCAATGGCTTCACGAGACCGCCAAGAAGCAGGAGCAGCAACCCGTCTACTCACGGCAAAAGAGCACGGCAGTACGTACATGTGCCTTCTGCGGCGAGACCTTCGAAGGACGCTACTGCCCGCAATGCGGCACCGACAACGAGCGGACGGCACTCACCTTCAGGAATGCCCTGCAAAACGTTCTCGACGTGTGGGGACTGGGCAACCGGCCTATGTGGCGCACCATCAAGGAACTCTTCTGGAGGCCCGGCTACATGATGCGCGACTACCTGCGCGGACGGCAGATGGCCTACTTTCCACCGGTGAAGATGCTCTTCCTGCTGGCCATGTTCCTGCTGCTCGAAGCCAACCTGCTCGGCATCAGCATCACCCCCGACGTCAATCTGGAAATGGGAGAAGGCGCAAGGGAGGACACCCCTGCCATGGTCCTGCAAGCCCAGAAGGACATCATGGCCTTGGGCCGCAGCTTCGTTGATTGGGTATTCTCACATCCCGCTCAGATGACCATCATCGAGTGCCTGGTCATCATCTTCCTCATCGCACGATTCTTCCGGAACTCACCCGGCTTTGGATCCATCACACGCACCGAGAGCTTCTTCGTACAGATATACTACGAGTGTCAGGTGTTCTGCGTGATGATACTCGCCATGCCCCTGTATGCACTGGCCAGCAGCAAGGGACAAGCCAACATCGCCGACCTCGTCTCGGCGGTCACACCCGTCACCATCCTCATCTACATCTGCGACTTCAGACAGCTCTTCAGGTTCAGCCTCTGGCAAACCATATGGAGAGTTGCCAAGCTATACCTGACCCTCTACGCCCTCATCCTCATCCTCGCCCTCCTCATCGGCATAGGAATAGGATTCTTCCTCATGAGCGTGGCCAATCAGTAGCCCACAGACAACAAAACAATAAACTATTATTAACGAAAAAAAGAAAGAAAAATGGCAAAAGCTTATGTCTTCCTGGCCGACGGATTCGAAATCATTGAGGCCTTAGCCCCCATCGACATCCTGCGCCGCGGCGGAATGGATGTAACAACCGTGAGTATCATGCAACGCAGAGAGGTCATCGCATCGAAAGACCTGCCCGTCATCGCCGACACCACCTTCGAAGAGGTAGAAAGCTTCGACGACGCCGACCTGCTCGCCATGCCCGGCGGATGGCCCGGAGCCGACAACCTGAACAAATTCCAGCCCTTGCGCGACCTGCTCGTCGAACACCACGCAAAAGGGAAACGCATCGGAGCCATCTGTGCCGCACCGATGGTACTCGGCACACTCGGACTGCTGCGCGGAAAGAACGCCACCTGCTTCCCTGGATTCGAACAATACCTTGAGGGAGCACACATCACCCACGACCTGGTCACCGTCGACGGAACCATCACCACCGGTGAAGGACCCGCCGCTGCACTCCCCTACGGCTTCCAGCTCCTCTCCAACTTCACTACGGAAGAAGAAGTGGAAAACCTCAAGGAGACCATGCGCTACAAACACCTCATGGGAGAATAACACCCTCCCACACCGATAAGACACGGATATGGTGAAAACAACTGACAAACACGTCATCATCGTTGCCGGAGGCAAAGGTCTGCGCATGGGCGCAGACCTGCCCAAGCAATTCCTGCCCATCGGCGGGAAACCCGTACTGATGCACACCATCCAGCGCTTCCGGCAATACGACGAGAACATCAACATCATCGTCGTACTGCCACATGAGCAACAACACTACTGGCAAGAGCTGTGCACACGTCACGACTTCACCATCCCCCACCACGTCGCCGACGGCGGAGCAACACGCTTCCACTCATCATGGAACGGACTATCAGCCATCAGCGACAACAACGACGGACTCGTCGCCATACACGACGGCGTACGACCCTTCCCCGCCATCGACACCATCAGCCGATGCTTCGAGGCAGCAGCACAGACAGGAGCCGCACTGCCCGTCGTCCCCGTCGTCGATACGCTGCGACACGTCGGACAGGCGTCACGAACCGTGCCACGCGCCGAATACCGCATCGTACAGACACCACAGGTATTCACCCTCAGCCTGCTGCGGCAAGCCTTCCGGCAAGCCATCGACAGCCATCGCGACGAAGACCTCGCAACGGCATTCACCGACGACGCGTCGGTGGTAGAAGCCTGCGGACACGCCATCACACTCGTCGACGGCAACCGCGAAAACATCAAAATCACCACACCCTTCGACCTGCAGATAGCCCAGACACTACTCGCAGCAGAACACTGAGACTGACCTCTGATACCCACACAGCACGAATGAACATCCTCGATCAAGACATCAAATACCTCAGCGGCGTCGGACCATCGCGGAAAGAGCTCCTCAAAAAAGAACTCGGCATCGAGACATGGGGCGACCTGCTGGATTATTTCCCCTATAAATACGTCGACCGCAGCCGCATATACACCATCGACGAACTCAAGGGGGGAGAGATGCCATTCGTACAACTCAAAGGCCGCATACTAAGCTTCGAGGAATATGCCATGGGCGTCAGGAAAAAACGCATCGTCGGACACTTCACCGACGGACACGGCGTCGTCGACCTCGTCTGGTTCAACGCCTACAAAGGATTCTACGACCAGTATAAAGTCAACGTGGAATACATCGTCTTCGGCAAACCCACCATCTACCAGGGACGATGGCAGTTCACACACCCCGACATCGACAAAGCGGCCGAACTGCAACTCTCGGAAATGGGACTACAACCCTACTACATCACCACCGAGAACATGAAAAAGCGAGGACTCACCTCGCGAGCCGTCGAACGGCTGACAAAGACGCTGCTCGAGAAAATCAGCACACCACTACGAGAAACACTCCCGCCATTCATCACCGAAGCCCATCACCTCTGCTCGCGCGATGATGCCATGCGATGGATACACTACCCGCACAACAGCGAAGAGATGAGCCGGGCACGACTACGGCTCAAATTCGAAGAACTCTTCTTCGTACAACTCAACATCGTACGCTACGCCAGCGACCACCGACGCAAATACCGCGGGAATGTCTTCAGCCGCGTAGGAGAAAACTTCAACAACTTCTACTACAACCGACTGCCGTTCCAGCTGACCAACGCACAGAAACGCGTCATCCGGGAGATACGAACCGACTGCGGCTCCGGACAACAGATGAACAGGCTCCTCCAAGGCGACGTAGGCAGCGGGAAAACACTCGTCGCACTCATGTCAATGCTCATCGCAATAGACAACGGCTACCAAGCCTGCATCATGGCACCAACCGAAATCCTGGCCGAACAGCACCTACAGACCATCCGCGACTTCCTCGGACCCATGCCCATACGCGTAGAACTCCTCACCGGCATCGTCAAAGGGAAGAAACGACAACAAGTGCTCGAAGGACTCATCACCGGCGACGTGCAGATCCTCGTCGGCACACACGCACTCATCGAAGACACCGTACAGTTCCAACGACTCGGACTCGCCGTCGTTGATGAGCAGCACCGATTCGGAGTGGCACAACGAGCCAAACTATGGGAGAAAAACGACCGACCGCCACACGTCCTCGTCATGACCGCCACACCCATACCCCGCACACTCGCCATGACCATCTACGGCGACCTCGACGTCAGCGTCATCGACGAACTGCCGCCAGGACGCAAACCCATACAGACCATCCACAAATACGACGACCAGACCACCTCACTCTACCAAGGCATACGACAACAGGTCAGACAAGGGCGGCAAGTGTACATCGTCTTCCCACTCATCAAGGAAAGCGAAAAGATAGACCTCAAAAACCTCGAAGAAGGCTTCCAGGCCCTCTGCGACATCTTCCCCGACATGAAACTCAGCAAAGTACACGGTAAGATGAAAGCAGCAGAGAAAGAAGCCGAGATGCAACGCTTCGTCAGCGGAGAGACACAAATCCTCGTCGCCACCACCGTCATCGAAGTCGGCGTCAACGTGCCCAACGCATCCGTCATGGTCATCATGGATGCTCAGCGCTTCGGACTATCACAACTCCACCAGCTCCGCGGACGCGTGGGACGAGGTGCCGACCAGTCCTACTGCATCCTCGTCACCAAACACGAACTCGCCAAGGAAACACGCATGCGCATCGACATCATGTGCCAGACCAACGACGGATTCGAAATCGCCGAAGCCGACCTGAAGCTGCGAGGACCCGGCGACCTCGAAGGCACCCAGCAGAGCGGAATAGCCTTCGACCTGAAAATAGCCGACATCGCACGCGACGGACAAATCGTGCAGATGGCACGCGACGAAGCGCAATGCATCATCACTGACGACCCCACCTGCGAGAAAAACGAATACCAGATACTCTGGAACCGGCTGCGCGAACTCCGCAAGACAAACATCAACTGGGCAGCCATCAGCTGAACAAGCAAAGCCACATACAGCAGTGACGGCAGCAACCCACACTCCTTTGCGAGGTCCCCCTCGCCTGGCCCCAGTGTCCAGGCTGCATACTGACAATAAAGAACAAAGGCCGATTCGACATCTTGGTGCGAACCGGCCTAAAGATCTGGCAACAGGCACTTGGCAAGTACTTCGTATTGTGGATTCATTGTGATATCTCGTTTCTTATTAAAACGAAAATATCACGATTTTAGTAGAGGGATTACACATGGTTATGCAGGTGACCCAATTAAACTGAGAGAAGTTTACCACCCATATCAAGCATATAAAACTGAGTGCCTTTTCTGGAGAACTAATATCCCAGTCTGCCCCTTCTACGTTCCCGACCATATTTCTCCCAGAAATACAATGCGCACTTAGCATCCTCTATTGTTTTATAAACAGTAAGAAGTATACCTCCCGTACCTACAGTATACTTATTACCGTCCCTGAACCCTACAAGTCCACTAATACCATCTTCAAATTGATAATAATAATACATGCCACCTGCAGGACCATTGAATAATTCGGTCTTCACTATTCTAGGTATGTCATACGATTCTACCAGTTCGTCTATCTTTCTGTTTTGGTCATCTTGAGCCCGCCTTTTGGCCGTTTCAGCCTTATTTGCTTTAGCCCAAGCCTGTGCATAAGAATTGGTCATTGATTTCAATTTAGTCTTAACAACATTGACTGTAGCTTGGCTTTTCTTTGGAAAGAGAGGATTACTCATTAGCGCATCAAGAATCCTTGTAGCATCTTCAGCCTTATCTTCCATAAAAGAAGAAGGGGCAAGATAGTTATTATGATACGGATTAGTATAGTCTGTATCTAATATTTCATATAATTTATATAAGTCTTTTCCCATATCTATTCTTTTAGAGATATTTGGATTTGCTTTATATATTGAGTCAGCTTGAGGAATATCCTCTGGGAGATGCTCTATCGTGGTTAATTTGTTTTTTAGCTGTTGTATATCAAAACCGTAATGCGTCTTTAGATTATTAGATGGATTATTAACTTCTTGGGCATTAAAAACCTTAGACAAATTCTCCGCTATAGGGATTATACTATTATAGTACTCGCGAATGGATTGTTTTCCATTTTCAGTAAGTCCAGCGAAATCTCCATTAGTATTCATGAATAATTCCAGTCTTATAGAATCAAGAATCTGATCTGTATCAAGGTGTCCATCTCTGGCAATGTAAGTGGAAGCTACAACGACCTTGTTATCGGCAAATGATTCAAGGGTAGATTGGGACCAACTCCCCCTATGTAATTTATGCTTGTTCTCATAATATAAATGGGCAACACGTTCTTTTAGATCAAAGATGCTAAAGTTATTGTCCACATATAATACTTTACCTTCTTCATCGCTCTTGGTCATTTGGGCAAATCCGCCATTAAATGAGCCAACCTTAACATCAGTATGTCTTAAATTATTATTTTTGACAATAAACTCAGAGAAAGCGCAGCTACCTTCTGGTTTGCCAGAATTGAATTTTCCTTTGACAAAATATAATATTCCATCCTTATAGACATAACCTTCCCCCTCACCATCTATACTCCCATTCCTAATTTCACCTGACCAATTGATTTGAGGAAATTGATAAAAAGTCTTCTTCATCCGATTGCCAATTCTATCGCGTCTATGAGTCATATCTGCATAAAGGACACCTGCTCCTTTTTTATTCATATCAGAGAAACTGATGGTCTGATTAGGAAAGACATTTGATTCTTGTAACGGAATCAACCTATATTCATATGTATAGACTAAATATGGCCCTAAATATGGCTCTCCAGAATAATCAATCATTTTAGAACCCATGTATATAATATCAGGCATATTATTTAGAATTATTTCATTGTTTTTCGCCCATTTGGTGATTTTGTTCCTAAATTTTTCTTCTTGTTGATAACTCACACAACACGCTTGTTTGCGAAACGCGATAGTTATTACGCCGTTATTTTTCTCACACTCATTGATTTTCTTTCTAAGTTTTTTCTCTTGTTTCGCCAGTTCTTTAGACGTACTACCATTTTGAGCCATCATAGGCATAGAGAACATCAAAATGCCTGTTAGCAATAGCATAATGTTTTTGTTTAGATTTTTCATATTACTGTGTTTTTTTTCCTGCCAACTCCCCTAAGCAATCGGGTTATAATGTTATGGTTATGCATATATACAAAAAGACGTGGGAGTTTGTTTCTATGCGCCTATCCTCGGAACTCAGGCCTTCGCATTGCCCCCACTTCTTGGATAAGCAACACAAGCCTGCCCACGCCGAGTCGTATTATAGAAACAACATAAACACTGCAAATAAACATGCAATGCTCCATGTCGGGATATAATACACCCACGCGAACGTCCCTGTTGCATTACCGCTGTGAAGTGGATTCAAAGGTGCGAAGTTTGAGTTTCCACAGACCGTAACGTTCGAAAACGTCCTTTTCTCTTCGGCTGCCCTTACAAATGGTGTCCTCAGCCTAAAGGTTCCATCGATGTCTTGACTCCACCTGCCATGATGAAGACAGCCTTTGTCGTCGCAAAGTTAAAAAAAATAATCCGAACGGCCAAATTATTCGGATTATTTTTCCAAAAGCAACAGGATGCGTTATACTGTCCGGCAATCAGACAAATGCTCATGAAAGAGAGTCGGAGCCCACTGCAGGAGCCTTTTATCTGTTAAAAAAACATAATTATTCGTTTTCAAGGATTGGTGATGGCGGGACTCTGAAAGAAAAGCAGTACCTTTGCAGTCCGATTATTACCAAGGGGGTAAATCCTTAGAGCCCCCAGCGTGGCCGTGTTAATAGTGGTGTCTTTGGCCGGGCATCATGGTTAGTGAATCTGCTGCGCAGTCATCGAGGTTTTGTAAGCGGGAGCACCCAGTGGCTCGCTTGCTTGTTTGTGTGCGCTGAGCAATACGCGTGCGTACATATAATAAAACGAGCGGCTGACAGGTGGCAAACAACGACAGGACCGCGGTGAAGTTAAAAAAAGAATTGTTTTTTAGTAGTAAAATTTTTAAAGAAAAGAATGGAAACTTTAAGTTACAAGACTATCTCCGTGAATAAGGAGACAGCAAAGAAGGAATGGGTGGTTATCGACGCTACCGACCAGGTAGTAGGCCGCCTCGCCTCGAAAGTTGCCAAGCTGCTGCGCGGAAAGTACAAGGCCAGCTTTACTCCCCACGTGGACTGCGGCGACAACGTTATCATCATCAATGCCGACAAAATCGTCTTCACCGGCAAAAAAGAGACTGACAAGGTGTACACACGCTACACCGGCTATCCCGGCGGACAGCGTTTCAGCACACCCGCTGAACTGCGCCTTCGCAAAGACGGTACAGAGCGCATCCTGCGCCACGCCGTGAAAGGCATGCTTCCCAAAGGCATCCTGGGTCGTCACCTCATCGACAACCTCTACATCTATCCGGGAACAGAGCACCAGCACGAGGCTCAGCAGCCGAAGGCTATTGATATTAACCAGTACAAATAATAGTGAAGAATGGAACAGATTAATGCTATCGGCCGTCGTAAGAGCTCAGTAGCTCGTGTATACCTGAAGAAAGGTACCGGCAAGATTACAATAAACAAGCGTGACCTGGAGAACTACTTCCCCTCAGCCATGTTGCAGTACGTCGTCAAGCAGCCGCTGGAACTGCTCGGCGTAGCTGGAGAATATGACATCAAGGCAAACCTCGACGGTGGTGGTTTCACCGGACAGAGCCAGGCTCTGCGCCTCGCCATCGCCCGCGCCCTCGTCAAAGTGAATGCTGAAGACAAGAAGGCACTCCGCAGCCAGGGTTTCCTCACCCGCGACTCTCGTGAGGTTGAGCGTAAGAAGCCCGGACAGCCGAAGGCACGCCGTCGCTTCCAGTTCAGTAAGCGTTAATACACTGGACCTGTTTAGTATCTAAACTTCTGAGACTCCTTATCGGGGGACTACCCAGAGGCTGATCTAACAAGATTGAAAAAGAAAGTAAACAACAACAATTAAAAGAAAAGAAAATGTCAAGAACAAACTTTGACCAGTTACTGCAGGCAGGTTGCCACTTCGGCCACCTCACACGCAAATGGAACCCCGCCATGGCTCCCTATATCTTCATGGAGCGCAACGGCATCCACATCATCGACCTGAACAAGACTGTGGTGAAAATCGACGAGGCCGCCGAGGCTCTCAAGCAGATTGCCAAGTCTGGAAAGAAAATCCTGTTCGTCGCTACTAAAAAACAAGCTAAGGACATCGTAGCCGAGAAGGCAACGAGCGTGAACATGCCTTACGTCATTGAGCGTTGGCCCGGCGGCATGCTGACCAACTTCCCCACCATCCGCAAGGCTGTGAAGAAAATGGCGAACATCGACAAGCTGATGACCGACGGTACCTTCGCTAACCTCAGCAAGCGCGAGCTGCTGCAGGTGACACGCCAGCGTGCCAAGCTGGAGAAGAACCTGGGATCCATTGCCGACCTGACCCGTCTGCCCAGCGCCATCTTCGTCGTCGACGTGCTCAAGGAGAACATTGCCATCAAAGAGGCTAACCGCCTGGGTATCCCCGTGTTTGCCATGGTCGATACCAACAGCAGCCCCAACGGCGTAGACTTCCTTATCCCCGCCAACGACGACGCCAAGGACTCCATCGACGTCGTGCTGACCGCTTGCTGCCAGGCTATCGCCGAGGGTCTTGAAGAGCGCAAGGCTGAGAAGGCCGACGAGAAGGCCGCTGCCGAGCAGGCTGAAGAAGCTGCTGAGGCTAAGCCCCGCCGCGCCCGTAAGGCCCGCAAGGAAGAGGACGCCCCCGCTGCCGAAGCTGAAGCAGAGGAAGCTCCCGCTGCCGAAGAAGCCGCTGAGTAAGAGCGTTGACGCAAGAACACGTTGACGAGTTAATACTATTATCAACAAAAGGTGCCTGCCCCCTCCCCACCATCCGGCAGGCACTCCCCTCACCACGAGGGGGCGGGGAGGCAATCAAGAATATGGCAATTTCAATTGACGATATCAAAAAGCTGCGCGCCATGACAGGTGCTGGCCTTGCCGACGTGAAGAAGGCACTGACCGAAGCAGAAGGTGACTTTGACAAAGCCAAGGAACTGCTGCGCGAGCGCGGTCTGGCCATCGCTGCCAAGCGTAGCGACCGCGAGACCTCCAACGGTTGCGTACTCGTGAAGAAGGTACCCGGCTTCGCCGCTACCATCGCCCTGAAGTGCGAGACCGACTTCGTTGCCAACGGAGCCGACTTCATCGCCCTGACACAGAGCATCCTCGACGCCGCCGTTGCAGCACAGTGCAAGACCCTCGACGAGGTGAAAGAACTCGACATCAACGGCCAGAAGGCACAGGATGCCGTCACACAGCGCTCGGGTATCACCGGTGAAAAGATGGAACTCGACGGATACCTCGTACTCGAAGGCGAGAACATCGAGGTCTACGACCACATGGGCAAGCACACCCTCTGCACCATGGTTCAGCTCAACAAGGAGAATGTCGACGCAGGCCACAAGCTCGCCATGCAGGTAGCTGCCATGAAGCCCGTGGCTCTGAATGCAGAGAGCGTTCCCCAGACCGTGCTCGACGAAGAGTACAAGACCGCTGTTGAGAAGACCAAGCTCGAGCAGGTTCAGAAGTTCGTGGAAATGAAGCTGAAGAAGGCCGGTATCAACCCGAACCTCGTCGACAGCGAAGACCACATCGAGTCGAACATGTCGAAAGGCTGGCTCACTCAGGAGCAGGCCGACGAGGCCCGCAAGGTCATCGCCGATGCCAAGGTCGAAGGTGAGGCTCAGCTGAAGATGCCCATGATCGAGAACATCGCCAAGGGCCGCGTTCAGAAGTTCCTCAAAGAGAACTGCCTCGTTGACCAGGAGTTCCAGTTCGGCGACGGCGACAAGGCTACTGTCATCCAGTGGCTCGCCCAGCAGGACAAGGAGCTGAAGATTGTCGACTTCAAGCGCTTCACGCTCGTTGCTGAGTAAAGACGGGACTATTCCCACATTCATACCATGGTCGCGCTGACATCCGCAAGGAAGCCAGCGCGACCTTTTTTTGCTTCCATTCGTTTTGTAGTTTGGAGAATTCTCATTACCTTTGCAACATCATATATAAATGTACACGCGAGAGAATAACCGAAAACCGACATACGACAATGAACAAGAAACACTCACTGACACTGCTCGCACTGGCATTCACCATGTGCTTGAGCGCCCAAAGTCTATTTGTAGGAACCTACAACGTGCGCAACCAGAACGACGGCGACCAGCGCGAAGGCAACGGATGGCCGCAGCGCGTTAGCGTCATCTGCGACCTGCTCAACTTCGAGCAGCCCGACATCTTCGGCACTCAGGAAGCCAAGGTGGGACAGATCCACGACATGCTCAACGGACTCGACGCCTACGACTACATCGGTGTGGCACGCGAGGACGGCAAGGAAGACGGAGAATACTCTGCCATCTTCTATAAGAAAGACTATCTTCAGGTGCTCGACCATGGCGACTTCTGGCTCAGCGAGACGCCCGACAAACCGGGACTGGGATGGGACGCCGCCTGCGTGCGCATCTGCACCTGGGGAAAGTTCCGCGACAAGCGCACTAAGCTGAAATTCTACTATTTCAACCTCCACATGGACCATGTCGGCGTGGTGGCACGGCGTGAAGGCGCCAAACTCGTCGTTAAGAAAATCCAGGAGCTCACCGACGGCAAGACACCCGTCATCCTCACCGGTGACTTCAACGTCGACCAGCGCGACGAGATCTACACCATCTTCACCAACTCCGGACACCTCAACGACTCCTACGTCGTGGCCAAGCAGCGTTTCTGCGAGAACGGAACCTTCAACGCCTTCAAGCCCGACCTGAAGACCGAGAGCCGCATCGACCACATCTTCCTCTCACCCAAGTTCGAGGTGAACCACTACGGCGTACTCACCGACTGCTACTGGACGAAGAAAGGCACACCCGAAGAGCTGCAGGGACGCGATGCACCGAAAGAAATCCGCTTCCAGCGCTACGAGCGCCGACTGCCCAGCGACCACTACCTCGTACTGGCCAAGATCAACTACAAGAAGAAGTAACACGCAGAGCAAGAAGAAAGAACCATTCAGCACATGACGCCATGAGAAAGCTATTCACACTGACTGCCGTAGCACTGACACCACTCCTGTCCGCATGGGGGCAGCCTATCCCTCAGGACAGACAGCAAGCAGGCCAGCCTGCCACCATCATCTTCGAGACCGATATGGGCAACGATGTCGACGATGCCCTGGCACTCGACATGCTATATAAGTATGCCGACCTGGGAACCATCAACCTGCTGGCCGTAATGACCAACAAGAACAACCGCTACTCAGCAGAGTACATCGACATCATGAACACCTGGTACGGATACCCCGACCTGCCACTCGGCATCGTGCGCAACGGCGTCGACAGCGGGGGCGACGACAACTATGCCGCCAAGGTATGCCTGCTGAAAGACAAGAAAGGACGTCCCCTCTTCCGACGCTCAGGGCGCGACCTCAACGCACTGCCCGATGCCCACCGACTCTATCGGAAGCTCCTCGCAGCCCAACCCGACAACTCCGTCACCATCGTCTCGGTGGGTTTCTCTACCAATCTCGTGCGACTGCTCAACAGCGCGGCCGACGAATACTCACAGCTCAACGGCCGTGACCTCGTGGCACGCAAGGTGCAACGCCTCATCATGATGGCAGGAGGCTTCGACGGCAGCAACCGTGGCGAATACAACGTCATCATCGACATCCCGTCGGCGAAGACCATCTTCCACGAATGGCCCACCCCCATCGTCACCTCGCCATGGGAAGTAGGCACTGCCATAGAATACCCCGCCGAGAGCATCATCAACGACTTCGGATGGCTCACGGCAAAGAGCAGGAAGAAGCGTAGTGAAGGCGAGCAGCGGTCACCTATGGTCGAAGCCTACAAAGCCTATCTGCCGATGCCCTACGACCGGCCTACGTGGGATCTCACCGCCGTGCTCTATGCCGTAGAAGGTCCCGACTGGTTCAGCATCTCCCGAAGCGGGACGATACACGTCAGCGACAAGGGTGTGACCACCTTCAGCAGCGACACCGACAGCCATCGCCGCTACCTCATCGTCACGCCGGCGCAGGCACACCGTATCCGCCAGCACTTCATCAACCTCGTCAGCCAACCAACATTTTAAATGAGAAATGAGAAATGAGAAATGCCCGCAAAGCGACTGATTAACTTCAAGCCGACGTCGCACCGCGGTGAGGCTTAGAAGTTAACAGGAGTCTTGCGGGTATCGACGGAGTCAATGCCCGCAAAGCGACCAGATAACGACAAACCGACGTTGGCATACGCCTTCACCCTCAAGACTCCCTATAACGACAAAACCTCCCCGCAGGGGCAACGTCGGTTTGTCGTTATCCGGTCGCTTTGAGCGCGTTGCCCCTGCGGGGAGGTAAACCTTTAAACTATTAAACCGCTCTCAACTACTCACGGAAGCAGTACCTTCCGTGAGTCTTTTGTTTTTCCTACACTGCTTGTCTTCAGGATATTAATGCCGGCATGCGGCGACGAAAGCGCCTGCCCGTCGACAGAAAACCATTGTTGCATGGCGGCATCCTGTTCCGTCAGCAAATCAAGGACATCGACAGGCCCGCACGAAAACACATGCTGTCCGGCACCGACCAGGAACCGGTGGCGACCGTCTTCATATCCCATGTCCGTAGTGCCCTCGACGGCTGATGCCACCTGCTGGCCGTCGAATACCTCCTGTTGTTCTGAGGTTACAGGGAAGGCAACCGTTGCCGACGTACCCACGGGAACAGTGACGGTAAGGCGATACATGCCGCTGTCGTCAGCCTGCCAGGCAACAGCGATATCACCATAGGGTGTCGGTTTGGTGGCCTTCACCCATGTAACGCCTGCCGCCTGCTGCGGGTCGACGACGAAATGTCGGTAGCCGGCCTGCGAGGGATCGGGGCGTATGCCTGCCAGTGCCTGGTAGAACCACGTGCCGATACCGTTGTAGCAGTTGTGGACATGACTGCGCTGTCCGTCCCAATACTCCCATGTAGCTGTTGCGCCATGGTTAATCATGTTCAGATAGCCAGGATAGTCCGGCTGGCGCAGGATGTCGGCCATGAGGTCGGCCTGGCGCCATCTGACGGCCCACTCCGTGAAAACAGGCACGCCGAAGAGTCCTGCCGCGATGTGTGTACGGTATTTCCCCCGGCTGTCGTTGACAAGTTTCTGAACGATACGCCGTTCCACGCTCTCCGTGGGAGGCACGCCAGCAAGAAGGGCGTAGGCCTGGTCGAGGGGCGTTCCGTTGGCATAGTAGGTATTATGGAAGTACTTGGCATGAATGGCGTTGTTGAGTGCCTGCCGACGGTTTTCAAAGGCTGTGGCATCGTCATCATGGGAAAGCACGCGTGCGATGGCAGCCATATTACCCAGGCAGTCGCTGATGAAGCAGTTGTTGGCATGGATGACGGACTCGCCACCCACGTCAACGCCGTCGGGTGCCAGCCAGTCGCCGAGGAACCACATCCGACGGTCGTTATCCGGCCAAGGTTGCAGAAGTCCGTCGACAGTGTAGCGCTCCACATAGTCCAGCCACAGCTTCATCTTCTCGTAGTAGCGCTCGAGGGGACGCGCATCGCCATAGTTCACCCAGGTGCGCCATGGCGCCTTGATGAAGAAGCCACTCCAATAGGGACCGCCGCCACCGCCTCCTGCCGGAGCCACATAGGGCAGTGAACCGTCAGGCTCAATGACATCGGCCCATGCGGCAAGCCAGTTCATGTAGGTCGGTGCTACGTCGTACATCGTCTGCAGCGTCATCGTCGAGGAGTTGCCGTCGCCGCCATAGCCCATCCGTTCCAGATGCGGACAGTCTACCATATATCCCGAGAAGGTGAGACACTGCATGGTGTAATGAATCATGTCGTGAACGGCATTGAGGCGGTCGTCGGAACACGAGAAGGAGGCACTGCCTCCCTGTCGCGGCAGGGCACTGATTTGCAGGGCCTGTGCCTTGACGGTCGGCGCACCGCTGATACGCACATATCTGAATGCATGGTGATGGAAACGGTTGCAGAAAGTCTCTCCATCAGTGCCAGAGGCCACATAGAGGTCGTTCTCCTGAACATTGAACGCTGTGCCCGGCTGCATGTCATCGGTATATTCCATCTGCACGGTAGAACCTTTGGCGAGACCCTCGAAGTCAGCCTGCAGCCATCCCGTGACGACGCGGCCGAAGTCGATGATGACTGAGCCGTCGGGCTGCTGCATGGTGGCGACGGGCAGCAGGCGGTCGGTGATGCGGTTCCCTTCGAAGAGCTGGGGCGTCGCTTGCATATGGTCGACGTCATACACCTTCGCATAGGTCCAGAATTCACGGGCGTTACTGTTGATTCGCTCGCCACCGAACATCAGGGGATACCAGTTTCCGGTATAGCTGGAACCAGTCCCCGTGGCCTGCCAGGTAGCATCAGTAACTTTCAGCGTCTGCCAGCCGTTGCCGTCCCAGCGGTTAATCTCCGCCCTCAGCAACGGGTACAGATACTGGGCATGGAAGGTGGTGGTCTTATACCACCCTTGTCCGAGCCATACCATCACCTCGTTGTCGCCCTCCTGCAGATAGGGTGTGATGTCATAGGTGACGATGAGCGAGTGTATGTCGAGTTGCGACATCGCTGGCTGGAGGACTTCGTCGCCCACACGCCGCCCGTTGACGTATAGTTCGTGATAGCCGAGGGAGTTGACATGGGCGAAGACCGGTCCTGCCGTCTCCCCGTTGTCTAGATGAACAGAGGTCCTCAACTTCGATACAGCCGCTTCATGACCGATATACTGCCCGTTCATGCCGTTGAGGATGCCTACGGCAAAGCGCTGCACGTCGCTCCACGGCGAAGGGTTTCCTGCCTCGTCCCAGGTACGCAGCCGCCAATAGCACAGCTGCCGTTCCTGCAGCGGGCGTCCGGCGTAGGGCACCATCACCTGATCTGCGGATGTCACGCACCCGCTGTCCCAGAGGTCAGCCTGTCCGCTGAGCAGCAGTGTGCTGTCGCTGGCCACCTCCAATTCATAGGCCGTCTGCCGCTGGCCGCTGTGCGTGAGCATGTGCTTCCAACTGAAATGCGGCTGGGTGGTGTCAATGCCTAACGGCTCACGCACTCCTTCGCACATCAAATCGTATTCTTCTGCACGGCCATGTACAACGGCCATGAGAACCATAAGGGGGATTAACACTGTTTTTTTCATAATCATTGTTTTTGCTTCTGCAAAGGTACGATTAAGCGAGGACAATGCAAAATAAAACTTGTTTTAATTTTCATTGTCGAGCGAAAGTACCTTATCCAAAGGTACGATTAAGCGAGGACAATGCAAAATAAAACTTGTTTTAATTTTCATTGTCGAGCGAAAGTACCTTATCCAAAGGTACGATTAAGCGAGGACAATGCAAAATAAAACTTGTTTTAATTTTCATTGTCGAGCGAAAGTACCTTATCCAAAGGTACGATTAAGCGAGGACAATGCACGATTTAGTCCTTAAGCGGACAAAATCTTCTAAAACTTGTTTTAATTTTCATTGTCGAGCGAAAGTACCTTATCCAAAGGTACGATTAAGCGAGGACAGCTTCGGGATAGCGACTCTAAAGAAAACTTAAAATCTTTACACTCCTTACGGGCGTATCATTCTTTTTACGTATATTTGCAACAAACTATACAAATCATACGTCAGACTATGAGAAGGAAATTATTACTTACAGCTATGCTCGTGGTTACGACAGCAGCCATGATGCTGACAGCCTGCAACAAGAAAGAAGCGCAGCCGGCCGACAGCGTCGCTGCCACTGAAGCCTCCGAAGAGGAGGACGCCGACGCGCAGTATGCCACCACCCTGCTCCAGGCCGGAGCCGAGGCTCCTGACTTCACACTGAACACGCCCGAGGGAAAGCCCGTAACGCTCAGCGCCCTACGCGGCCAATATGTCGTCATCGACTTCTGGGCCTCCTGGTGTCCTGACTGCAGAAAGGACATCCCTGCGGTGAAAGCCCTCTGTGACACCTATGCCAGTAAGGGCGTCACCTTCCTCGGTGTATCATTCGACACGGAAGCCGAGAAGTGGACGAAGTGTATTGCCGAGAACGAGATGAACTGGACACACGTCAGTCCCCTGCAGAAATGGAAGACGAAGAATGCCGACGGCACCCAGCAGGTACACATCACCGTAGCCAAGGACTATGGTGTGGAGTGGATACCGTCGATGTATCTCATCGACCCCGAAGGCCGCGTTGTCGTGGGCACGGTGATGGTCGAGAAAATCGGACAGGCCCTCGCAACAGCTTTCCAGTAAGATTTGTCAACTCGTCAATCCATCAACTTGTCAACTCGTCAACTTGTCAACTAAGCCAATGATTCATCTCGACAACATCAACAAGACCTATTTCGGAGCCCAGCCGCTGCATGTGCTCAAGGGAATCTCGCTCGACATCGAGGCAGGTGAGTTCGTGAGCATCATGGGAGCATCAGGCTCCGGCAAGTCCACCCTGTTGAACATCTTAGGCATCCTCGACAACTACGACTCGGGCGAATACCTGCTCGACGGTACACTCATCAAGGATCTCTCCGAGCGCAAGGCTGCCGAATACCGCAACCGTATGATCGGCTTCATCTTCCAGTCGTTCAACCTCATCGGCTTCAAGACAGCCGTTGAGAATGTCGAGCTGCCACTGTTCTATCAGGGCGTCTCACGCAAGAAGCGCCACCAGCAGGCCTTGGAATACCTCGACCGGCTGGGACTGCTCGACTGGGCCAGCCACTACCCCAACGAGCTCTCGGGCGGTCAGCGACAGCGTGTTGCCATTGCCCGTGCCCTCATCACACAGCCCCGCATCATCCTGGCCGACGAACCCACCGGAGCCCTCGACTCGAAGACCTCCGTCGAGGTGATGCAGCTGCTGAAGGAACTCAACGAGCAGGACCACATGACGGAGATTATCGTCACCCACGACCCCACAGTGGCCCGCCAGACCAACCGCATCATCCGCATCGTCGACGGAATCATTGAATAATTAGTAATTAGTAATGAGTAATTATGATTACACCTGCCGGCAAGAAACATCACTAACAATAATATCACAACAACAAGTAATATTCCAACAACTCAAATAATATTCTAACAACAACAAGTAATATCACAACAAGCCCACTAATCAAAAAAACATGGAGATACTCAACGAGATATGGTCGACAGCGAAGCGCAACAAGCTGCGAACTGCGCTCACGGGATTTGCCGTGGCGTGGGGCATCTTCATGCTCATCACCCTGCTCGGTGCCGGCAACGGACTCATCCACGCCGTCACGCAGAGTTCCGACCGTTTCCTGAGCAACTCCATGATGGTCTTCGGTTGGCAGACTTCCAAGCCCTACGACGGCATGAAGGAAGGCCGATGGATCCAGCTCCAGCAGAAAGACTTCGACGCCACAGCCACGGTGTTTCCACAATATGTCGAACAGGTAGGAACGGAGCTCAACCAGTCCGGCATCACCGTCAGCAACGGAGAAAACTACATCAGCACTCAGATCTCCGGCGTCTATCCAAACCATGCCGCCATCAACAAGACAGAGATGCGCTACGGCCGCTTCATCAACGACATCGACATCAAAGACCAGCGCAAGGTACTCGTCATCAGCGAAGACCAGGCCAAGGAACTCTCACCCAACAATCCGGCGGCACTCATCGCCCGCTATGTGAACGTCAACGGCATTGCCTTCCAGGTCATCGGCATCACCAAAGCCGACGAGAGCCGCATGAGTTCCAGTGTCTTCACCGCCTTCTCTACCCTGCGCACGATGTATAACTATGGCGACCGCGTGGGCAACCTCGTCTTCTCATTCCACGGACTGAACTCGATGAAGGACAACGAAGCCTTCGAGAAGGCCTATCGTGCACGCATCCTCAAGAATCACCATGCCGCTCCCGACGACGAGAGTGCCCTGTGGCTTTGGAACCGCTTCACGCAGAACCTGCAGATGAACACCGGCATGAGCATCATCCGGACTGCCCTATGGGTCATCGGCATCTTCACCCTGCTCTCGGGCATCGTCGGCGTGAGCAACATCATGCTCATCACCGTCAAGGAGCGAACGCGCGAGTTCGGCATACGCAAAGCCATCGGAGCCAAACCCGCACAGATACTCCGCCTCATCATCATCGAGAGTATCGTTATCACCACCTTCTTCGGATATATCGGCATGCTCCTGGGCATTGCCGCCAACCAATACATGGATGCCACACTCGGACATGAGAAGGTGAGCACCGGCCTCTTCGAAGCCACCATGTTCGTCGACCCCACCGTAGACATCGCCACCTGCGTCGAGGCCACCCTCGTCATGATTATCGCCGGAACCATTGCCGGCCTCATCCCGGCCCGCAAGGCCGCTAACATACGCCCCATAGAAGCACTCAGAGCAGAATGAAGATAGACATCGACACATACCGCGAGATTCTCGACACCCTGACACGCAACAAGACACGCTCGCTGCTGACAGGCTTCGGCGTGTTCTGGGGAGTCTTCATGCTCGTAGGACTCATCGGAGGCGGGGCAGGACTGAAGGAGAAACTGTCGAAGCAGTTCGAGGGCTTCGCCACCAATGCCGGCTTCGTCTTCGCCCAGTCCACCACCAAGGCCTACGACGGATTCCGCAAGGGACGGAGTTGGACCATGGACTATCAGGACATCGAGCGTCTGAGGGCACAGGTACCCGAGCTCGACATCATCACGCCGAACCTCTCGCGATGGGGATGCAATGCCGTACACGGCGACAAGAAGTTCTCATGCAACGTCAAGGGGTTGCTACCCGACTATGCCAAAGTCGAGACCCCACGTCTGCGCTACGGCCGCTTCCTCAACGACATGGACATCGCCCAGCGCCGAAAAGTGTGCGTCATCGGAAAGAAAGTCTATAAGAACCTCTTTCCCCAAGGCGGTGACCCCTGCGGCCAGCTCGTTCGCATCGACTCCACCTACTACAACGTCGTCGGGGTGGACTATAACGAGGGTAACGTCAGCATCAACGGCAATGCCGACGAGAGCATCTGCATTCCCATGAGCCTCATGCAGCAGGCCTACCACATGGGTAACCATGTCGACATGATCTGCCTGACAGGCAAGCAAGGCGTCACCATGAGCGAAGTGGCACCGCGGATACGCGAAGTCGTAGCCCGTGCCCACCATATAGACCCCACCGACGAGAAAGCCGTCACCGTGTTCAACACCGAGATACTCTTCGGTATGATGGACAATATGTTTCGCGGCGTGAACCTGCTCATCTGGCTCGTAGGCATAGGAACGCTGCTGGCAGGAGCTATCGGCGTGTCGAACATCATGATGGTGACCGTCAAGGAGCGAACCACAGAAATCGGCATCCGGCGGGCCATCGGCGCCACACCCCGCAACATCCTCTCGCAAATCATCAGCGAGAGCATCCTCCTGACAGCCGTGGCCGGCATGAGCGGCATCCTCTTCGCCGTCATCATCCTGCAGATGGTGGAACTGGGAAATACCACCGACGGCATTGTGGAGGCACACTTCCAGGTGAGCTTCTGGACAGCCCTCGGCGCTGTAGCCCTGCTCAGCTTCCTCGGCGTGCTGGCCGGACTGGCACCCGCCGGACGTGCCATGGCCATCAAGCCCGTAGACGCCATGAGGGAAGAATAGAGATCATGAAAGATAAAAAAATAAGAAAGATATACAGCAATGAAGAAGTACATTAAGATTTTTGTCCTGGCACTGGTCGCCATGGTGTTCGTCGGGATGTTTGTGTTCCTGTGGCAGAAGTCACGGCCGCAACCCGTCGTCTTCGAAGAGTTCAAGCCCATGGTGATGGACCTCCGCCGCACCACCGTTGTCACCGGAAAGATTGAGCCCCGCAACGAAGTCAACGTGAAGCCGCAGATCTCAGGCATCATCACCGACATCCTGAAAGAAGCTGGTCAGACCGTCAGCGAGGGAGACATCATCGCCAAGGTGAAGGTCGTCCCCGACATGGCCCAGCTGAGCAATGCCGAAGCACGTGTCAGACTGTCCGAAATCAATGTTGCACAGGCAAAGACCGACTACGAGCGCGAGAAGGTGCTCTACGACAAAGGCCTTGTCTCGGCCGAAGAGTATGAAAAGGTGAAGCAGGCCTACGACCAGTCGCGCGAAGAAGTAGCGGCAGCTCGCGACAACCTCGGTGTCGTACGCGACGGCGTCTCGCAGAGCAACGCCTCCGCCTCGTCGACCCTCATCCGCTCGACCATCACAGGCCTCATCCTTGACATCCCCGTGAAAGTGGGTAACTCGGTCATCAACAGCAACACCTTCAACGACGGCACCACCATCGCCACCGTGGCCAACATGTCCGACCTGATCTTCCGCGGCAACATCGACGAGACTGAGGTAGGTCGCCTCACACCAGGACAGACCATGCGCATCACCATCGGCGCCCTGCAACAAGCCGACTCACTGACGGCCCGCCTCGAATACATCTCTCCCAAGGCAACAGAGAGCAATGGTGCCAACCAGTTTGAAATCAAGGCCGCCGTCAACGTGCAGGACGCAGGCCAGCAACTGCGTGCAGGCTATTCGGCCAATGCCGAGATCGTGCTTGCCGAGACAAAAGGCGCACTGACCATTCCCGAGAGCGCCATTGAGTTTCGTGGCGACAGCACCTTCGTCTACGTGAAGACCGCCGCCGGCTATGAGCAGCGAGCCGTCACCACAGGGATGTCCGACGGCATCAACATCGCCATCACCTCCGGACTCCGGAACGACGAGACGGTGAGAGGTCCTCAGAAGATAACCACCGAACAGTGACAATAATTCCACGCCCCGATTATGAACGACTATTCACCCGTAACGATGAAAGACCTGGCGCGCGAGCTCGGCGTATCCGTCTCCACCGTGTCCAGGGCCCTGAAGAACAGCCCCCGCATCAGCCGGAAGCAATGCGAGCGCATACAGAAATATGCCGCCAGCCGACACTTCGTGCCCAACCGGCTGGCCGAGACCCTGCGCACCTCGAAGAAACAGCGCAGCAAGGTCATCGGCGTCATCATACCGCAGTTCGTACACTACTATTTCTCCACCATCCTCTCAGGAATAGAAGAAGAAGCATCTGCCCACGGCTACAGCCTCCTCGTGGCACAAAGCAACGAACAGTATGAGCGCGAGGTGAAGATATGCCGTTCGTTCTTCGAGAGCCAAGTCTGCGGCATCATCGTCTCACAAGCCAAAGACACCATACGCTACGACCATTTCCAGGCACTCATCGACAGCGGGCTGCCACTGGTGTTCTACGACCGCATATGCACGGGCATCGAAGCCAGCAGAGTCGTCGTCGACGACTATATGGGAGCATACAACGCCGTCACCCACCTCATCCAGACCGGATGCCGCCGCATCGCCTTCTATGGTGCCTCGATGAAACTCGAGATATCCAAAAACAGATACAACGGCTACCGCGACGCCCTGCTGAAAAACCATCTTCAGCCCGACGAACGCTTCATCCGCGAATGCGACAACCGCCACGATGCCGAAATCATCACCCCCGACATCATGAACATAGAGAACGGACCCGACGCCTTCTTCGCCGTGAACGACGACACCGCCATCGGCATCCTCTACTCCGTCAAGCGGATGGGGTTCCGCGTGCCGCAGGACATCAGCATCTGCGGCTTCACCAACGGCGAACGAGCCATCGCCTGCGACCCCATGCTCACCACCGTCGAACAGCGGGGAGTGCGCGTAGGCGAAGAAGCCGCCAACATCCTCATCGGCAAGGCCGAGGGACTCATCCCGCTCGACAAAGTAGAACGGCGCGTCGTACGCACGCGCCTCATCGTCAGAGGAACAACAAGATAACAATACCATTCATACTTATGAAACAAAAACCTAATCTACCCTTTTGGAAGCTCTGGAACCTGAGCTTCGGTTTTTTTGGAGTGCAGATAGCCTATGCCCTCCAGAGTGCAAACATCTCGCGCATCTTCGCCACCCTTGGCGCCGACCCGCACAACCTCAGCTACTTCTGGATACTCCCGCCACTGATGGGTATCCTCGTGCAGCCCATCGTCGGCACGCTGAGCGACAAGACATGGACCCGCTTCGGACGGCGCATCCCCTATCTCTTCATCGGCGCCGCCGTTGCCGTAGCCGTGATGTGCCTGCTGCCCAATGCCGGCTCGTTGGGACTCACCATCTCTGCCGCCATGATCTTCGGACTCCTCATGCTCATGCTCCTCGACACCAGCATCAACATGGCCATGCAGCCGTTCAAGATGCTCGTCGGCGACATGGTCAATGAAGAGCAGAAAGCAAAAGCCTACAGCATACAGTCTTTCCTCTGCAATGCCGGAAGCATCGTAGGCTACGTCTTCCCCTTCTTCTTCACATGGATAGGCATCAGCAACAAGGCCGCTGAAGGCGTCATCCCCGACAGCGTCATCTGGTCGTTCTACATCGGTGCCGCCATCCTCATCCTCTGCGTCGTCTACACCACGGCGAAAGTACGGGAGTGGCCACCCGAAGAATACCGCGAATACAACCCCGTCAGCGAGGAGAAAGAAGACAGCGCCAACTGGCTCACCCTGCTGCGCAACGCACCGTCGACATTCTGGAAGGTGGGCCTCGTACAGTTCTTCTGCTGGGCAGCCTTCATGTACATGTGGACCTACACCAACGGCACCATCGCCGACACCTGCTGGGGAACGACCGAGGTATCCTCTGAAGGCTACCAGGCTGCCGGCAACTGGGTCGGCATACTCTTTGCCGTACAGGCCGTGGGAAGCGTCGTATGGGCAGCCCTCCTGCCGCAGTTCAAGAACACTCGCATGGCCTACATGCTGAGCCTCGCCCTCGGAGGCATCGGCTTCGCCATGGTGCCGTTCGTACACAACCAGTACGTGCTCTTCCTGCCATTCCTGCTCATCGGATGCGCATGGGCCGCCATGCTGGCCATGCCCTTTGCACTCGTCACAAACGCCCTGCAGGGCTATGGACACATGGGAGCCTACCTGGGACTCTTCAACGGCACCATCTGCGTGCCGCAGATTGCCGCCGCAGCACTGGGAGGCGCCATCCTCCATCTCGTCGGCTCCACCCAGTCGAACATGATGCTCGTCGCCGGCGTCCTCCTGTTCCTCGGAGCCGCCAGCGTCACCGCCATCAAGACGAAATAGGCGGCGGTCCAGCCGCCCTTCGTCAAGGTGCGACAAAAGGCCACCCGTCGCTATCGGCAGGGGGGGGGCGCACCCGGATTTTTGTGTAATTTTGCCGTTGGTTTCCGCTTCGGCGGACTCCGATTAGACATCGTTGGTATAAATCAGCATTCGCTATTATTTCGCGCATAGCCAAGAAA
>CAMNII010000029.1 GCA_946540435.1 uncultured Prevotella sp. | reverse complement strand
CTCATTTTCTATCTCACGCTGGCCTTAATAGTGCCGCACTCGGTACCTTCAGCAGAGCCATAGGGACGAATGGTGTATTCGCCGACAGAGGCGGGAACGATGAAGGTCTCGGCATAGTGGACAACGTATGGGCTGAAGGCTCCTGTGGGGCTTTCGACAAGGAGTTCGTCGCCCTGGATGACGTTCAGCACGTTCACACCGCCGAGGGTATGGTGGTGAACGGGCTTGGTGAACCAGTGTCGACGGGTCTCGATGAACTCGTTCTCATGGAGCCCCGTGCGTTCTTCGCGCCAGCCGTCACCTTCGGCAATGGGTTCGATAGGATTGACGAGGTTTCGGTGCACCCAGTCAGTCTGCCGTTCCCATTGTATGACGTGCTGCCCGTGTCCGATGTTAATGGGGCGCGGCAGTCCGTCGAGTCCGAGGCGTCCCCAGTCGTAGAGTTTGAAGGTGAAGATGTTTGGCGTGGCACTGATCTCGAGAACCATGGCTCCAGCCCCTGAGCAGTGGATGGTGCCTGCAGGGATGAGGAAGTGGTCGTGCTTCTTCGCTGGCCATCGGTTGACGTAGCGTTCGGCATCGAAAGGTTCGCTGGTTGCCTGAGACTGGTTCAGCGCATGGATCATCTCTTCGGGGTTGACGCCGGTCTTAAGGCCGAGGTATACGGTGGCCCCCTCCTCTGCATCGAGCAGGTAGTAGCTTTCGTCCTGCGTATAGAAGATGCCGAAGGTGTCGCGGATGTATTGCGTGGTGGGGTGTACCTGCAGGCTGAGGTTGCCGCCGCCCATGGTGTCGAGGAAGTCGAAGCGGATGGGGAAGTCCTGTCCGAAGCGTGCCTCGACGCGGCCGCCAAGGAGCTGCCGTGTGCGATAGTAGACGAGGTCGTTGGCAGGGAACTCCATGGTGGTTTCCTGATTGCCCTTTGTCGTGTCGACGGCAGTGATAAGGATGCTGTTTTCCTCGGGCACGCAGTCGAAACACCAGCCGAAGTTCTCTTTGCTGCGGTCGAGGTCGCAGACTTCCTTCATCCACTGTCCGCCCCAAGGTGCGGGGTCGAAGAAGGGTACGACGCGGAAGGGCTGTCGCGACATCTTGTCGAGAGCGGCGAGCATAGTTGCGCCGTCGGTCATCTTCGGCTGCTGCGGCACGACGGTGTCGAGCCAGTAGTCAGCCTGCCGGAGGAAGCGTTTTTTGAGTTCGTCGCAGACGATCCAGTCGAGGAAGTAACCTCGTTTGTATTGTTTCGACGGTGCCTCGTCGTGGTTGTCGATGCCGAGGGCAGAGACTTCGTGGCGGCGCTGCCGCTGCTGGATTTCCCACCGGGGCATATCAGCATAGACGATGAGTGGTTTCGGGGCTTCGTTCCGATTACAGGCGTTTGTGGCGATGAGTGCTGCGGCAGGTCCTACGACTGCCGTCTGTCTGTCGGCGGTAACTGGTGACAGGGAGTCTGTGGCGAGGAAGTCTTCCATCTTCACGTGCCCCATGCGGCGGCCGAAAAGGCGGTCGTCGGTCATCCAAGAGTCAGTCATGTTCCGAATGTCTGCCTCGCTTTTGAAACAATCCCGTGTGTCAGTAACGGCTATTCCTTGACTGCACAGCGCATTGATAACCTCATCAACGAAGACACCTTGATAGCACTCCACAGCCAGTGGCTGCTTGGTCTGGGAGAGTTCGTTGACAATCTCTTTCCATCCATTCCATGACGGTCCGTTGACGGTTGTGGTTGGTCTTTTGTCGTAATTGCTTTTTCTCATTGATTTATTAAGAGGTTACACTGTTTATTCACATTACCCTGTATCCTATGGTAAAAACGAAGGTAGAGTGGTAGCTGTCCTTATATATATCCGCCTTCATTGGGTGTGTGAAAGAGCGCAAGTAGCGGGCTTCGAGGATGACGTTCTGAAATTCGTAGGCAATGACGACGGGCACAGAAAAGTAGAAATTCTGCTTCCATTCGTCGACAATGTCACCCTCGCTCTTTATGGGCGCTGCATAGTCGCGGGCGCCATCATCGTCGCGGGTCCACGACTGCATCTCGTAGCTTGTCTTCGAATTAAGCATCCGTCCCAGCTGCACACCAAGTCTGACGGCCAGTCCGTTGTTCAGGTAGAGGCTTCCCATAAGGGGCATTTGCAGGAAATCCATCGACGTGCGATAGTGGGAAGAACCAGTACCGCCCTGTTGGTCTTCTGTCATGAAGTCCTTATAGCGCGACCCCATGTTCATATAATAGAGGCCTGCCGACAGGCTGACATGTTCGTGAAGGAAATATTCAAGGTCAGCGCCTGCCGTGAGGCCTTCTTTGTACGAGCTGTTTATTTTCTTCGTTCCGTCTATCACTGATGTATAGACATAGTCATTGGTGAATTTCGACAGATCCACACCGACGCGTGGTGTCACAGACCACTCTCCAGCCGTATGCTGAGCATGCGTGCCAATGGTGACGAACAGCAATAAAGCTGCTGAAATAATGCGTTTCATGTAATTATTATGTTCCTTTTTACTGTAATTATTATGTTCCTTTTTACTTTAAATATATAACGTCTATTTGCAGTCTTTATTGTTTTCGGATAAAAAAGAAAAGAAAGATTGGTATTGACAGAGGATGATTTGAAGAAAAATGTCTACCTTTGCAGAAGTAAACAAATCTGACGATGCTATGACAGCAAAGGAAGTAATAGAATATATGGAGTCGCTACGAAACGAGGAACAGCAGCAGGTGCTGATGCGATTTTTCAAGACGGGACCGGGAGAATACGGCGAGGGCGATGAGTTCCTGGGGCTGAAGGTACCGCAGACGCGCGAGGTGGTTCGAGTCATAGCAAAGGACTTCCCGCTGGAGGAAGTGCCGCAGTTGCTGTTGTCGGCATGGCACGAGGTGCGCCTGTGCGGTCTGTTGGTGCTGGCCGCACGCTTTGAGCGGCTGGCCACGAAGCGGCTGGCAACTGATGACGAGGCCATCAAGAAACGCAACGACATCCTGGCGATGTACCTACGATATGCCGAACGTGCCAACAACTGGGACCTCGTCGACCTGTCGGCGCCGAAGGTTTTAGGGACTTCGCTCCTATACCCACTGACGAGAGGGAGTTCAGAAAGAGACAGGGCAAAAAAAACAGAAGATGCTTGATGAGCTGGCGCAGAGCGATTGTCTCTGGAAGCAGCGGATGAGCATCGTCTGCACGTGGACGACTTCACGGGATGGCGATGCATCGTGGTGCTTGCGCTATGCCGAAATGCACCTGCACCATCCACACGACTTGATGCATAAGGCTGTCGGATGGATGCTTCGCGAGATGGGGAAGCGTTGCGGCATGGACCTGCTGCGCGATTTCCTTCGCCAACATGCTCACGAGATGCCGCGCACTACGCTTCGCTATGCCATTGAGAAGATGACCGACGAGGAGCGGCATGTGTGGATGGAAATGTGAAAGGTCCCCGTCAGACAAAAACCGCCCTTGCTTACTTGAACCACGTCAAGGAGGATTGTATTATGAAGGCTAACTTCAAAGTTTCAGAAGGCAACAGTAAACAATGAATAACAAAGACTATCCTGACAAGATGTCGGCCTTACAGGCCCGTATTTTCCGTGACGATGTGCTGAACATCGTCGGCCAGATACCGCGAGGAAGTGTGACGACTTATGGAATCATTGCTGCCTGGGCGGGCTGGCCAAGTCATTCGCGCATGGTGGGACGCATATTACGTTATACACCAGGCGCCGAGCAGAAACCCTGCCATCGCGTGGTGAACAAGGAGGGACGCACGGCGCCGGGATGGGTGCTCCAGCGGATGCTACTCGAGGATGAGGGTGTGACTTTCAAGGCCAACGGCCATGTGGACATGCAACGGCATCTATGGGAACCCGAGACCATATAGAGCATTGCCCGACAGGGCTCTCATAACTATCAGGAGTCGCCTTATTTCTTTAGAATCTGTTCTGCGTGCTCCTTGGTCTTAATCTGCTTACCCTGAAGGATCTGTTCGATGATGCCCTCTTCGTTGATAATGAAGGTTGTACGGATGGATCCGGTCACTTTCTTGCCGTACATCATCTTCTCACCCCATGCACCCATAGCCTCCATGAGTGTCTTGTCTACATCGGCAATGAGAGGAAAAGGCAGCTGGTGCTTCTCCTTGAAATTCTGATGGGAAGCGGCACTGTCCTTGCTCACCCCGACGACCTCGTAGCCTTCAGCTTGCAGCGCTTCGTAGTGGTCGCGCAGGCTGCAGGCTTCACTGGTGCAGCCGCTGGTATTGTCTTTGGGATAGAAATACAACACGAGTTTCCGTCCGCGATAGTCACTCAGACGGATTTCCCGTCCCTGTTCGTCCTTGCCCAGTATTTCGGGCGCTTTGTCTCCGACATTCATATTACTGTTCTTTTATTGATTGCTGTTATTCCGTTGTCCTTAGCCGTTGCTGCAGAAGCCGTTGGTCTTCCAGCAGGTTCCAGACGGCGTCTTCGGAGAGCACGCCGCGGCAGAGGTCTTGCGGCAGGCGGCCTGCCCGGTCGTCGTCGTAGTCCTTGTTCCAATCTGTGCTTCCGTAGTAGCTGCTGAGTGCTTTGAAGTCTTCCTGCGCCTTCTCATAGCGGTCGAGCGCTGCCGTCAACTCTTCAATGGCCGCCGTTGCAGTATTGAGGTGTCGCTCCATCTGTTGGATGCGCTCTATCTGCTTCTTCGTGTCTGTTGATAGTCTGTCCATTGTGATAATCTCATTTCTGCCTGCAAATATACAAATTATTCTGATGAAACCGTTTTTTCCCGCGAATTATTTGTATATATTATTACTTTTCTGTACATTTGCAGACAAATGATGATATTTTGTCTCAAGGTTGTATCTTGCGGGCAATATTAACGACCTGAATCTTGTTATGTCGAAGTGGCTGAAGGACATATGGCATTTGTACTACGACGGATTCCGCGGTATGACGCTGGGACGCACGTTATGGCTGATTATTCTTGTCAAATTGTTTGTCATCTTCGTCATCCTGAAACTGTTCTTTTTCCCTGACTATATCGGAGAGCATGCCGCGGAGGGGCATGAGGCTGATTTCGTATCGTCACAGATTATCCCCCCATCGCCGTAGCGGCCATCATGCGTCACCCGTATCTACAGAAACTATAAACCCCTCATAACCTCAACAACTTACATGATTAATCATTTATTATTAGACATTGATCTTGCAGCGGTAGACTGGGCAAGGGCTCAGTTTGCCCTGACAGCCATCTATCATTGGCTCTTCGTTCCGTTGACGCTTGGCCTGGCTGTCGTGATGGGTATCATGGAGACCCTGTATTACCGAAGCGGAAAGGAATTCTGGAAACAGACGGCTAAGTTCTGGCAGCGCCTCTTCGGTATCAATTTTGCGATGGGTGTAGCCACCGGCATCATCCTGGAGTTTGAGTTTGGCACGAACTGGAGTAACTACTCCTATCTGGTCGGCGATATCTTCGGCGCTCCATTGGCCATCGAGGGCATCGTGGCATTCTTCATGGAGTCTACCTTTGTGGCCGTGATGTTCTTCGGATGGAACAAAGTCTCGAAGGGTTTCCATTTGGCTTCGACATGGCTCACGGGTCTGGGAGCCACCATCTCGGCCTGGTGGATACTGGTTGCCAATTCCTGGATGCAGCATCCGGTAGGGCAGGCATTCAATCCCGACACCATGCGCAACGAGATGACCAGCTTCGTCGATGTCGCGCTGTCGCCCGTTGCTGTCGACAAGTTCATACATACGGTGCTGTCAGCATGGGTGCTGGGTGCCGTCTTCGTGGTCGGTGTGAGCGGCTGGTACCTGTTGAGACAACGCCATGTAGAGTTTGCCCGGAAAAGCATGCGCACAGGCGCCGTCTTCGGACTGGTATCGTCGGTGCTGATTATGCTCTCCGGCCACCATTCCGCCTATACTGTTGCCCAGACGCAACCGATGAAGCTGGCAGCGATGGAGGCACTCTACAAGGGTGGTACGGACCAGCCGCTGACGATTATCGCCGGCATCAATCCTTTCCGTCAGGGCGACTACGAAAGACAGGACGAACCGCCGCTGAAGCTGGCCGTTCCCTATGCGCTGTCATTCCTGGCTACGAACGACCTGCACGGCTATGTGCCTGGTGTCCGCAACATCCTCGACGGCTATGTGAAGCCCGACGGCACGCAGGAGCCGTCGCTGGAGGAGAAGATCTCTCGCGGCCGCGCTGCCATTGCGGTCATCGGCGACTATCGCAAGGCGAAACAAGCGGGGGCCGACGACTCCACGCTGGCTCCGTTGCTTGCTACCATCCAGGCAGACATGCCCTATTTCGGATATGGATACATCAAGGACCGTGCGCAGGTGGTACCATACATCCCCGTCTGCTTCTATGCCTTCCGGGTAATGGTCGGTGGCGGCTGCCTGTTCATCCTGCTGTTTCTTGTCCTGCTGTGGCGCCCCCGACGTTGGAGCTATTGGCTGGCGCTGCTCTGCATCCCTGTGGCCTATGTGGTCAGCGAGTCGGGATGGCTGGTGGCAGAGTTCGGCCGTCAGCCCTGGACAATCCAGGACATGCTGCCCACATGGGTCGGTGTCAGCCAGTTAGGATCATCGTCGGTGATGCTGACGTTCTTCCTGTTCCTGTTACTCTTCACCACCCTACTGGCCGTAGAGATAAATATCATGTGTAAAGCTATTAAGAAAGGACCACAGCTATGACATACTCATTCCTTCAACATTACTGGTGCTTCATCGTGGCACTGCTGGCCGCCCTGCTTGTGTTTCTAATGTTTGTTCAGGGAGCCAACACTCTCATTTTCTCGCTTGGACGTACGACCGACGAACGTCGTCTGCTGGTGAACTGTACGGGACGCAAGTGGGAGTTCACGTTCACCACCCTTGTCACCTTTGGCGGTGCGTTCTTCGCTTCCTATCCGCTTTTCTATTCCACCAGTTTTGGCGGTGCCTACTGGCTGTGGATGATTATCCTCTTCTCATTCGTATTGCAAGCCGTCAGCTATGAGTTCCAGAACAAGATGGGCAACCTGCTGGGTGCAAAGACCTTCCAGTGGATGCTGGTGCTCAACGGCTTCATCGGTCCGCTGCTCCTGGGAGGTGCCGTGGCCACATTCTTCACCGGCAGCAACTTCATCGTTGAGAAGGAGACGATCATGGAATCAGGCATCATCAGCCGCTGGGCAAATGCGTCGCATGGACTTGACGCCCTGCTGAACCCATGGAATGTCGTATTGGGTCTGGCGATAGTATTTCTGGTCCGTGTCCTGGGCTGCCTGTATATCCATAAGCAGGTTGACGATACAGCCTTCAACAACCACGACCGTATCATTCAGCCGTTGTGGTCAGGCACCATATGTTTTTTGTTCTTCTTCCTGATTTTTCTGTATCACATCCTGACGTGCGAGGGTTATGCCGTTGATCCGGCGACAGGCGTGGTCTTCATGGAACCGTATAAGTATCTGCACAACTTGCTGGCCCAGTGGCCGTTGCTGGTATTGCTGCTCATTGGCATCGCAGCGGTTTTGTGGGGAATAGGCCGCTCGATATGGGTTAAGGCGTGGAAGCGTGGCTTCTGGGTCGTAGGCTTCGGCACGGTGGTCACCGTCACGGTGTTGCTCCTGCTCACGGCATGGAACAATACCGCTTACTACCCTTCCTCAGCCGACCTGCAGTCGTCGCTCACGATGCAGAACTCCTGCAGTAGCGAGTTCACCTTGCGCACGATGTTCTGGGTGAGCATGCTCGTGCCCTTTGTCATAGCCTATATCATCTACGCCTGGCGGGCCATCGACAAGAAACCGCTGACGGTGGACGAGATAAAGTCCGACCATGCCTATTGATTCGGACTTACAGAAAAAGCAACTTGCGAAGAAACCGTCGGTGAAGCGATTACACGGCAAGCATCAGGAACCCTACTTCAGATCGATGATGTCATTCCATCGGGTGGTAGGGTTCTTGCTTTTGAATTCGTGTTTGATGGCATTGGCAAAGATGTCGGCCCGGCCGTGTCCGTCGGGTCGGGTGTATTGTTGGCTTCCGATGACGACGGTCTCCGTGCCGTTGATTTTGTTGATGCGGTCGATGGCATCGCTGAGCCGTTGCTTCTTTTCAAAACGCTCGGCATCGAAATCGAAGAGATCGGTCTGCAGCGGTGCCTCCGGACAGATCTCCGTTACGATGACGCCAGCCTTCTTGTATTGGTAGCCGCTGAGGAAGGCAGCGCTGAGGACGTCGTTTGCTGCCTTGCAGATGTCAATGGTGCTATTGGTGGGCATCGTGAGGCGTTTCTCCCGAAAGTTGAAGTACTGCGGAAGGTCTTCACGAAACATGTTTGTATTGAGGAAGACACCGATGGAGCGGGCCATGGTGTGCTGCCGGCGCAACTTCTCGGCGCAGCGTGCGGCATAGTTGGCCACATGGGTGCGCAGTGTCTCGTAGTCGCTCACCATCCCGTTGAAGCTACGGCTGGTACAGATGCTTTTCTTCTTGGCCATTTCTTCATTGGGCACGCTGTCAATGCCGTTCAGCTCGGCCCACGTACGCCAGATGACGATGTTGTTGAATACAGCCCGCACCCATGAGTCGTGGCGCTGTGCAAAGTCGTAGGCGGTCATCACGCCCATGCTCTGCAGCCGAGCGGCATAGCGGCGGCCGATGCCCCACACCTCGTCGATGGGAAACAGCTTCAGCGCTTTAATCCTTTTCTCTTCGCTGTCGATGAGGCAGCAGTGCCGGTAGCCGGCATATTTCTTGGCGAAGTGGCTGGCCGTCTTCGCCAGTGTCTTTGTCGGTGCGATGCCGATGCTGACAGGCATGCCGACGGATTTCCTGACACGCCGGTGCAGGTTCTCGCCCCATTCCTTGAGGTTCTTGTCGGCAGTGCCGCCGAAGTAGACGAAACACTCGTCAATACTGTATCTGAAGTAAGCGGGAGCTTCCTGCCTGATAATCTCAACGACGCGGGCGGTGAGCTCGCCATAGAGCTCGTAGTTCGACGAGAAGACGGCAATGTCGCTGCCCGGGAACTGTTCGGCCAGCTGATAATACGGCATACCCGCCTTGATGCCCATCCTCTTGGCTTCGTTCGAGCGTGCCACGACGCATCCGTCGTTGTTCGAGAGCACGACGACGGGTTTTCGGTTCAGGTCAGGGCGGAACACCCGCTCGCAGCTGACATAGCAGTTGTCACAGTCAACGATGCCGTACATGATGGTCTACTTTTTCCACTTTTTGATTGTCCATACGACGACGCCCCACACCTCGAAGTCATCGTCGGCACTGATGCGAATAGGCCTGAACTTTCTGTTGGCGGGCCGCAACTCGATGTATCCTTCGTCCTTATGCGACAGATCCAGATATTTGATCGTGAATTCCTCGTTGATATATCCGACGACGATGTCGCCGTCGACCGCCTCCACACTGCGGTCGATGACAGCAATGTCACCATCGCAGATGCCTGCTTCAACCATACTGTCGCCGTCAACACGCCCGTAGAATGTCGCCTCCGGATGCTTGATGAGATCCCGGTTGAAGTCCAGACTCTCGTGCATATAATCCTCTGCGGGCGAGGGGAATCCCGCTTTGATCTGTGGGGCGAGCTGCAGGTCGAGTTGTCCTGTGAACACGCCTTTTATCAGTTTGATGCTGTTCATATCGTAGGAGGAAGAAGATGATTTGATGCAAAATTACAAAAAAGTTAGTAATATCACGAAAGAAAGAACATTTTATTTCCCTTTCATACGCCCTAACTGAAAAAAAATACCTAAATTTGCAGCCGTACATTATTAATAACTATACACAATGGAACAATCTACAATCTATGAAATCTGCGGCTGGGTGGCCAGCATCTCCATGGTTCTCGGCTATCTGCCTCAAGCCATTGAGACCATCCGCACACGCAACACCGACGGCATTGCCGTACCGACATTCCTAATGATGGCCGTCGGAGGAGTATGCTTCATGCTACAGGGCATCCTCCACCAACCCGACACGCTATGGGCCCTCTTCCTGACCAATCTGGTCACGACAACCTGCAGCTGCATCGTTTTCAGCATCAAGATGTATAACGACTATTTCAAGAAGAAACCATAAAAGACATAACATATGAAACACGCCATCTACCTTGCAGCCCTCCTGCTCGCAGGACTTGCCTCCTGCTCGCAGGCGCAGAAAGTGAAAGCCACAGCAGAACAGACTGCCGTAGGCATCCATTCACACAACGACTACGCACAGCCGACGCCCTTCTATGGCGCATACAACGCAGGGGCAGCCTCCATCGAAGCCGACATCTTCCTCATTGACGGACAATTCTACGTGGGTCACGACGAAGAAGACCTGCGACCAGAGCTCACCCTCGAGGCCATGTACCTCGACCCGCTGCTCAAAGCGTTCCAACAGAACGGACAGCGAGCCTATCCCGACGGCAAGCCCCTGCAACTCCTCGTCGACCTGAAAGACGGCGCCGCAACCCTCTCTGCCCTTCAGGAGATGATAGAGACGAAAGGCTACAAGCAACTCTTCGACACAACGAAAAACCCGACCGCCGTCAGCCTCGTCATCACCGGCGACCAGATCACACCAGAGCATTTTGCCGACTACGCCCCCTACGTTCTTCAGGACGGCCGCATCGACAAAGGCGACAGCGATCCCCTACCCCGCTATACGAAAGAACAGCTAAAATATGTCCCCCTGGTCAGTCAGGAGTTTCAGAAATTCTCACAATGGGACGGCACCACAGACCTTTCAGCCGACGAGCGGGAGCAGCTCCGGCAACTTGTCGACGAAGCCCATGCCAAAGGTGTGAAGATCCGTTTCTGGGGTATTCCCGACACAGAGCGGGCTTGGCAGCTGAGCCGAGACCTCGGTATCGACTTCATCAATACCGACCATCCGCAACAGGTGCGCGACTGGCTGGAGAAAACCAGTAACCCGTAAGGGTCTCGCAAGTTCATCAAGGAAAGCCGAAAGGCCTGCACGACTCCCCCCGGACACCACCCAGTGAAGTCTGTATGTGGGTTCTCATAACATGGAAGGGTAAAAGCTGTTGATATTAAAAGCTTTTACCCTTCCATTGTATATATAAGCAGGTTCAAGTACAGCCATGACGTTCCATGCCCATGCGTCTTCGACCGTTCTTGGCTATGTCCCTACTACGCGTCTTGACTTGACTGACTATGACAAAAGCAAGGATTGGCGATGACGAAAGCAAGGATTGGCGATGACAAAAGCAAGGATTGACGATGACAAAAGCAAGGATTGGCAATGACGAAAGCAAGGATTGGCAATGCCGAAAGCAAGGATTGGCGATGACAAAAGCAAGGATTGGCGATGACGAAAACAAGGAGGTTCCGGAAACAAACTATGGATCGGTTTAGAGGATAGTAAGCATCGTGCGACCAAAATAGGCTATTTTGATGACCAAAATAAGCTATTTTGGTGACCAAAATAGGCTATTTTGGTTTGCCCATCCTATCTTAGGCTATTTCAGACCGTTACGAAGGCGGTATTCGATTACTGCGGTTGACTGTTACCTTGGCGCATATGAATCATTCGTACCACACCGCACATGGCTTCGAATCGTGCGCGAAGGGAGTCACGTTTCTGCCGGAGCATGTTAGCTTCGAGCAGCGTCTTGGCCTGGTCAATCTGCAAGAGGGTGGCCTGCAGGGCAGAGTCGGTTTGCTGGACATCGTCCTGAGCCATCTTCAGTGAGGCTTCCTGCCAGATACGCAAGGCCTGTTTGCGCGTCTCGATGGCTTTAGGAAACTTCATCCGCAGCGACTCAATGGAGTCGAGGGTCTCTGCGTAGCGAGCCTCGCCGTAGAGCGTCTGTATCTGCGAGAGCATGGCGGCAGCCTGTTCGTTTTCACTCTTCTGACAGGCGGTCAGCACCATCAAGGCCAATAATATGTAGGCGTAATTCTTCATATCTGGGGGCAAAAGTAAGTAAAAATCCCCGTTCAGCGGTGGTTCTTTAGGAATTATTAAATTAAATAATGTTTTCAGACACCCTTGATGACTGATGCTGTTTTGGGGATTTATCGGGTTTTTATTCGTTTATTCTCCTTTTTTTTATTACCTTTGCACGTCAAAACAAATGACGGACAAAGATGAAATTCTACTCTGATGCAGAACTGGCAGGATTGCTCGACCAAAAAGTGTTCCATCTTATCGGCGATACGGCCGACGAGATGGGTGTGGAGTGCTTTGTAGTTGGCGGATATGTACGCGACATCTTCCTGGAGCGCCCATCGAAAGACATCGACGTCGTCGTCGTCGGATCGGGCATCAGACTGGCCGAGGCCGTGAAGAGGAAAATAGGACGAGGAGCCCATCTCTCCGTGTTCCGCAACTTCGGAACGGCTCAGCTGAAAGTGAATGCCCACTCCGCACTGACTGCCGACGACAAGGGCATGCCGATGTCCTCCGCAACAGGAGGAACGGTTGGAGAGACCAGACATGACGGCGGACTGGAACTCGAATTCGTCGGTGCCCGCCGCGAGAGCTACAGCCACGACTCCCGCAAGCCCATCGTGGAGGACGGCACTCTCGAGGACGACCAGAACCGTCGCGACTTCACCATCAATGCCATGGCTATCTGTCTGAACCGTCAGCGCTTCGGCGAACTTGTCGACCCCTTCAACGGACTGGCCGACATGGAGGACGGCATCATCGCCACACCACTCGACCCCGAGGTGACCTTCAGCGACGACCCCCTGCGCATGATGCGCTGCATACGCTTTGCCACACAGCTGAACTTCCAGATTGAAGACGACACCTTCCAGGCCTTGGAACGCATGGCCGACCGCATCCGCATCATCAGCGGCGAGCGCATTGCCGACGAGCTGAACAAGATCATGATGGCTCCACATCCCAGCATCGGCTTTGAATACCTGCAACGCTCTGGGCTGCTCAACATCATCATGCCCGAACTGGCTGCCCTCGACATCGTGGAGATGCGCAACGGACGCGCCCACAAAAACAATTTCTATCACACCCTCGAGGTATTGGAGAACGTCGTGAAGAACTCCCAGGCTCCACTCTATCTGCGATGGGCTGCCCTACTCCACGACATCGGCAAGACCAAGACCAAGCGCTGGGACCCCGCCATCGGATGGACCTTCCACAACCACAACTACATCGGCGCGAAAATGGTGCCCGAGCTGTTCCGCAGGCTCAAGCTGCCCCTCGACGCGAAGATGAAATACGTTGAGAAACTCGTCGACCTGCACATGCGACCCATCGTCATCGCCGAAGAACAGGTGACCGACTCTGCCGTGCGCCGACTGATGAGCGATGCGGGCGACGACATCGACGACCTGATGACGCTCTGCGAAGCCGACATCACCTCGAAGAACCAAGTACGGAAGACGCGGTTCCTGGAGAACTTCCGGCTCGTACGCGAAAAGCTTGCCGACCTGAAGGAACGCGACTACAAGCGGCTCCTGCAGCCTGTCGTCGACGGCAACGAAATCATGGAGATGTTCCACCTGAAGCCTTCGCGCGAGGTGGGCTTGCTGAAACAGGCTCTCAAGGAGGCCGTCCTCGACAACCGCGTGCCTAATGAGCGCGAGCCCCTCCTCCAACTTCTCAAAGAAAAAGCAGAAGAACTGGGAGTGGGGAGTAAAAGTGAAAATTGAAAAGTGAAAAGTGAAAGGAAGAGAAAGGAAGAAAGAGAAAGGAAGGAAAAGGAAAGAGAGAAGAAATGACCAATGAAATGTTCTAAATGTCTTTTCCCTTCGTAAATGTTAGTTAATTAATGCGAATTTAGGCAAATGCAGAACGCTGCATTGGCCATATTTTTGTAACTTTGCACCCCGAAATGCGCACGCGTAAGATAAATAATGTGTAATAAGATTGAAGAATAAGATAACAAAATATTACAAAAACTATGAAAAGTAGAAAGTTCTTAATGTTAGCAGCCACTGTTGCCCTGCTCGTTTCTTGCGGTGGAAAAGGTGGTGGAATGAAATTTGGCGACGACGAATACCCCGTCAGCACAGTAGAAGGAAAGAGTGCAGCTATGCAAACAACCTATCCTGCATCCATCAAGGGTGTGCAGGATGTAGAGATACGTCCGAAGACTTCAGGCTTCCTGACACAAATCTGCGTCAAGGAAGGCCAGAATGTTGGTGCCGGACAGTTGCTCTTCGTCATTGACAATGCCACGCAGCAGGCTGCCGTGCGCCAGGCACAGGCCGCTGTGAATACAGCCCAGGCCCAGCTCAACACGGCCAAGCTGACCTACGAGAGCAACCAGAACCTGTTTGAGAAGAATATCATCGGTCAGTTTGAATTGACCGCTTCTGAGAACTCCTATGCCACGGCACAGGCTGCACTGGCACAGGCTGAGGCCGGCCTGGCCACTGCCAAGGAAGCGCTGAGCTTCTGCTATGTAAAGAGCCCCGCAGCAGGTGTCGTAGGCTCCATTCCCTTCAAGGTCGGTGCCCTTGTCAGCGCCTCCAGCCCGCAGCCGCTGACGACCGTTGCCAACATCAGCTCCATGGAAGTCTATTTCTCTCTCCCCGAGGCCGTCGTGCTGGGCATGATGAAGGATGCCGGCAATATGACCGCTGCCCTTCAGCAACTGCCCGACGTGAAGCTGCTTCTCAAAGACGGCAGCATCTACAACCACCCCGGAAAGGTCACTAAGGCCAGCGGTGTTGTTGAAGCTGCCACCGGTACCGTACAGCTCATTGCCCGTTTCGAGAACCCCGAGCGTCTGCTCCAAAGCGGTGCTTCCGGCTCTATCATCGTACCCTTCGAGGCTGAGAACGCCATAATCATCCCCCAGAGTGTCGTCTCTGAGGTGCAGGACAAGAAGTTCATCTACGTTGTGAACAAAGACAACAAGGTGGCTTACACCGAGATAACCGTTGATCCGCAGAACGATGGCAACAACTACATCGTGACCAGCGGCCTGCAGGTGGGCGACCGCTACGTGACCCACGGTATCACGAAGCTCACCGACGGACAGGAGATTGTCCCCATCACCGAAGAAGAATACAACAAGAAGATTTCCGACGCCGCCCAACTCGGAGCCGAGCAGGGTTCGGCTAAAGGCTTCATTGACGCCATGAGTGGTAAAAAGTAATAACAATACTGACTAATATGACATTTACAAACTTCATAAAACGCCCGGTACTGTCGACGGTGATATCTATCGTCATCGTCATCCTGGGCTTCATCGGCCTCGCTACGCTGCCTATTGAGCAGTATCCCGACATTGCTCCGCCCACCATCTCTGTGTGGACGAGCTATCAGGGAGCCGATGCCGAGACCGTGACAAACTCCGTGCTGGTGCCCCTCGAAGAGAGCATCAACGGTGTCGAGAACATGACCTACATGACCTCGTCGGCATCGAACGCCGGGTCGGCCAGCATCACCGTATATTTCAAGCAGGGCACAGACCCTGACATGTGTGCCGTAAACGTGCAGAACCGCGTCAGCCAGGCGCAAGCCTTGCTTCCCGCCGAGGTCACCCGCGTGGGCGTCACCGTGGCCAAGCGACAGACCTCACAGGTGATTATGTTCACGCTGACCTCAGAAGACGGCCGCTACGACGACAAGTTCCTGACGAACTACAACAACATCAACATCATCCCCGCCATCAAGCGTATTCAGGGTGTGGGCGATGTGCAGAGCCCGGGAACGAAAAACTACTCTATGCGCATATGGCTCAAGCCCGACGTGATGAAGCAGTACAACCTCATGCCGAGCGACATCATCGGCCTGCTGTCGGAACAGAACATCGAAGCCGCCCCTGGTGCCTTTGGTGAACAGTCGAAGGTAGCCTATGAATATTCCATGCGCTACCGCGGCCGTCTGAAGACACCTGAGGAATTCGGCAACATCATCGTCTCGAGCAATGCCAACGGCCAGACGCTCCGGCTGAAGGATGTGGCAAAGATTGAGTTGGGCGGTCTCGTCTACTCCGTCGAGATGCGCAACAACAACCTGCCGTCAGTAATGGGTATGGTGCAGCAGATTGCAGGCTCCAACGCCAACGAGATTGCCAAGAACGTAAAGAAAGAACTGGAAGAACAAGCCAAGTCGTTCCCTCCCGGAATGACCTATAAGATCAACTACGACGTAACGGAATTCCTCTACGCCTCTATCGAAGAGGTAGTCTTCACGCTCGTGATGACACTCCTGCTGGTGTTCCTCGTCGTCTACGTCTTCCTTCAGGACTGGCGTTCGACACTCATCCCGCTGATTGCCGTTCCTGTCTCGCTGATCGGTACGTTCTTCTTCCTGAAAGTATTCGGTTTCTCCATCAACCTGCTGACGTTGTCGGCATTGCTGCTGGCCATCGCCATCGTGGTTGATGACGCCATCGTGGTGGTAGAGGCTGTCCATGCCAAGCTCGACCAAGGCTACAAGAGCTCGCTACGCGCATCAATCGATGCCATGAACGAGATATCGAGTGCCATCATCTCTATCACCCTCGTCATGGCAGCCGTGTTCATCCCCGTGTCGTTCATCGGCGGAACGAGCGGTACCTTCTATCGTGAGTTCGGTGTGACAATGGCAGTCGCCATCATCATCTCGGCACTGAACGCCCTGACGCTGTCGCCGGCTCTCTGTGCCATCTTCCTCAAGCCCCATGACGAGAACGGCAAGGAACGCAAGATGTCGGTCGTCGACCGTTTCCACGCCTCCTTCAACACCGCCTACGACAAAGTGCTCGGCAAATATAAAGGCATCGTCGAAAAGCTCGTGCGCAAGCCCATTGCCATCGGCATCACCGTCATCATCGGCATTGCCGTCCTCGTGGGTACCATGTCTACCACCAAGACAGGTCTCGTGCCCGACGAAGATACGGGAACACTGTTCTGCACCGTCTCACTGCCCCCCGCCACCTCAGTGGCTCGCACACGCGAGGTCATCGACCAGGTGGACTCCATGCTGGCCACCAACCCCGCCATCCAGAGCCGTGAGCAGATACAAGGCTTCAACTTCATTGCCGGTGCCGGTTCCGACCAGGCCACCTTCATCATCAAGCTCAAGCCCTTCGCTGAGCGTCAGGGCGGGTTCTGGTACAAGCTCAGCGGACTCTGGCAGGGCGACGGCCTGTGGCGCTTCCTGGTAGACTCCCGGAACTCAATGTCAGTACTCGGAATGATCTACAAACAGACAGCTGCCATCAAGGATGCACAGATTATTGCCTTTGCACCGCCAATGATTCCGGGCTTCTCCGCCAACAACGGTGTCTCGCTGGTGATGCAAGACCGCACGGGCGGCTCTCTGAACAAATTCTTCGAGGTCACCAAGGCTTATCTTGCCGAGCTGAACAAGCGGCCAGAGATACAGATGGCCATGACGTCGTACAACCCGAACTACCCGCAGTATATGATTGACGTCGACGTGGCGAAATGTAAGCAGAGCGGCATCTCCCCATCCATCATTCTGACGACCCTTCAAGGTTACTACGGCGGCATGTATGCCTCGAACTTCAATGCCTACGGAAAGCTCTTCCGCGTGATGGTTCAGGGTGACCCCGAGACGCGCATGACGCCCGAGAGCCTGAACAATATCTATGTGCGCACGCCATCCGGCATGTCGCCCGTCAACGAGTATTGTTCCGTCCGTCGCGTCTATGGTCCTGCCAACGTCAACCGCTTCAACCTCTTCACCTCCATCAACGTCACGGCAACCGTTGCCGACGGCTACTCATCCGGTGAAGCCATCAAGGCCGTTGAGGAAGTTGCCGCCGACTACCTGCCACAGGGATACACCTACGAATACAGCGGACTGACACGAAGCGAAGCCGAGTCGAGCAATTCGACGGCGCTCATCTTCGTTCTCTGCTTCCTGTTCATCTACCTCATCCTCTCTGCACAGTATGAGTCGTACATCCTGCCGCTGGCCGTGGTGCTCTCTGTACCCTTCGGACTGGCCGGAGCCTTCCTCTTTACGCAGCTGTTTGGCCATAGCAATGACATCTACATGCAGATTTCGCTGATTATGCTGATCGGCCTGCTGGCTAAGAACGCCATCCTGATCGTGCAGTTCGCTCTCGAACGCCGTGAACTGGGAATGGCCATCACATGGTCGGCAGTGCTCGGCGCAGCAGCCCGTCTGCGTCCTATCCTCATGACGTCGCTCGCCATGGTCATCGGATTGCTGCCGATGATGTTCGCATCGGGCGTAGGCAAGAACGGTAACCAGACGCTGGGTGCCGCTGCCGTGGGCGGCATGCTCATCGGCACACTGTGCCAGGTGCTTGTCGTTCCCGCACTGTTCGTCATCTTCGAGTCGCTGCAGGAGAAGCTGCGTCCGATGAAGTTCGAAGAGGATATGAATGAGGAGGTCGCTGCGGAGCTGTCGCAGTATGCTCATGGCGTCGTTCCTCAGGACTACAAAGTAGAAGAATAATATTATTAGGAATGAGTAATTAGAAACAAGATATGATTACCCGAAACAAGATAAACATCCTTATACTGGGCCTTGCAGCCGTAACCCTTACCGGTTGCAAGAGCCTGTATGGAAAGTATGAGCGCCCTGACGTGAACACACAGGGACTCGTGCGCGACCCCGTCTCGCTCACCGACACGCTGGCTGTCAGCGACACCACGTCGTTCGGCAACATGCCTTGGCGAGAGGTGTTCACCGACCCGCAGCTGCAGACTCTCATTCAGCAGGGTCTCGACAACAACCCCGACCTTCTCAATGCAGCCCTGAACGTGCAGATGGTCAACGAGGCGCTGAAAGTAGCACGGCTGGCCTTCCTGCCCTCCGTAGCCCTCAATGCCCAGGGCACCATTGCCAAGTTCGACACCAATCCCGCTACGAAAGCCTACCAGGTACCTGTGGCCGCATCGTGGAACATCGACCTCTTCGGCAATCTGCTCAATGCCAAACGGTCGGCACAGATGCAGCTCCTGGCCACCCAGGACTATCAGACTGTCGTCAAGACGAATATCATCTCAGGCATTGCCAATCTCTACTATACGCTGCTGATGCTCGACCGCCAGGTTGAGATTGTCGGGACGATGGAAGAACTCACCCATGAGACCTGGGAGAAGATGAAGTCGCTCAAGGGCGGCCGCATCGGCTATCGTTCTACGGCGGAGCAGAGTGCCGAGGCAGCCTACTACGGCGTACAGTCGCAGAAGGTCGACATGCTGCGGCAGGTGCGCGAGATGGAGAACCAGCTCTCGCTGCTCATCGGACAGCCAGCACAGACAATAGCGCGCGGACGCCTCGACCAGCAGTCGCTGCCCTCGAAATTCTCTACTGGCGTAGGCCTGCAGCTGCTCGGCAACCGTGCCGACGTGCATGCCGCCGAGATGAAACTCGCACAGTGCTTCTACGATGTGAAGCAAGCCCGTTCACGTTTCTATCCCAGCATCACCATCACCGGCAGCGGAGCCTTCACCAATCAGCAGGGCCTCGTCAACCCGGGCAAGATGCTGTGGTCGGCTGTCGGCTCACTCGTACAGCCCATCTTCCAGCACGGACAGATAGTGGCCGGACTGAAGGTGGCTCAGCTGCAGTATGAGTCTGCCTTCAACAGCTGGCAGAACGCTGTGCTGAAAGCCGGTGCGGAAGTGTCGAACGCCTTGGTGCAGTATAACTCGGCAGCTGAGAAGTCGGCACTCGATGCCCATCAGGTAGAGGTGCTCACCAAGAATGTCAACGACACCGAGGAACTGCTTCTCGGACAGGGTGGCATCACCTATCTCGAGGTTATCTCGGCCCAGTCGTCGCTGCTCAACGCCCAGATCTCACAAGTCACCGACGACTTCAACAAGATGCAGGCCGTAGTCAACCTCTATCAAGCTCTTGGTGGGGGCGCGAAGTAGTTTAAGGGTTTAAGAGTTTAAGAGTTTAGAGTAGTTTAAGAGATTAAGAGTTATTATGGCAAGTGAAATTAGTCCCCGTGCCGAAATATCGCCCAAGGCCCAAATCGGCAACAACTGCAAGATATTCCCGTTCGTATATATCGAAGACGATGTCGTCATCGGCGACAACTGCATTATCTTCCCGTTCGTGAGCATCCTCAACGGAACACGCATGGGCAATGGCAACAAAATACACCAAGGATCCGTCATCGCAGCGCTGCCGCAGGACTTTAACTTCAAAGGCGAGAAGTCGGAATGCATCATCGGCGACAATAATGTCATCCGGGAGAATGTCGTCATCAACCGGGCAACTCATACCGGCGGCAAGACCATCATCGGCAATGGCAACTTCCTCATGGAGGGTGCCCACATCAGCCACGACACCCATGTAGGCGACAACTGCGTGTTCGGCTACGGAACGAAGATTGCCGGCGACTGCGAGATTGGCAACGGTGTCATCTTCTCCTCGTCGGTCATCGAAAATGCTAACACGCGTGTTGGCGAAGGTGCCATGATCCAGGCCGGGACAACGTTCTCGAAGGATGTTCCGCCATACATCATTGCCGGTGGAAACCCTGTACATTACCAGGGGCCTAACCTCACGATGATGGCTGCCTATGGCATCGGCGAGAAGGTACAGAAGCATGTCACCAATGCCTACCGCCTGGTGTTCAACGGTCAGGTGAGCGTCTTCGACGCAACGCTGCAGGTGAAAGACCAGGTGCCTGACAGTCCCGAGATACAGCTCATCGTCAGCTTCCTGCAACAGACCCAGAAGGGCATCATCGGGAAGATCTGACCGACAGCCGTTCAACCCAAAACCAATTTGGGTTGGAAACAGAAGGGACGACAGCTTGCTATCAACAGACAGCAGCTGTCGTCCCTTTTTCCTGTCTTCGGCACCCTCGTCGGCAGGGGGCTGGTGCTCCTGCCCTGTTCGCCGAGGTGTCATGGGGTTCGCCCGGAGAGCGCCGGCAATGCCATGAGGACTACCCCCTGCCGACGGCGCGGGGGTATTTGCGGAACCATCCGTCCCAGCGAAGGCGCATGACCCCAAAGAATGCTTCGCCAAAGATGCCGCCCGACATCTTTGACGTTCCTTCGCGGCGGTTGACAAAGACAACGGGAACCTCCTTAATTGTGAAGCCTGCTTTCCATGCCGTGAACTTCATCTCTATCTGGAACCCATACCCCTTGAACCGTATCTTGTCCAACTCTATGGTCTCGAGCACCTGGCGGCGATAGCACTTGAACCCCGCCGTGGTGTCGTGGACAGGGATGCCGGTGATGAGCCTGACATATTTCGATGCGAAGTACGACATCAGCACGCGCCCCATGGGCCAGTTCACCACATTCACGCCGCTGACGTAGCGCGAGCCGATGGCCACGTCGTAGCCCTCGTCGGCGCATGCGCTGTAGAGGCGCGGCAGGTCGTCGGGGTCGTGCGAGAAGTCGGCATCCATCTCGAAGATATAGTCATAACCATGGTCCAAAGCCCATCGGAAACCGGCGATATATGCCGTGCCGAGGCCCTGCTTGCCCTGCCGCTCGACGATGAAGAGGCGGTCGGCAAACTCGTCGGCCATCAGGCCCTTCACGATGCCGGCGGTGCCGTCGGGCGATCCGTCGTCGATGACGAGGATGTTGAAGCAGTGCCCGCCGCCGTCAGCTGGCTGTTGCGTGTCGGTGCCGAGAGCCAGTACCACCCTGATTATTTTCTCGATGTTCTCCCTTTCGTTGTATGTGGGGATGATGACGATGCTGTCGCTTTTGTTCATGGCTATCATTGTTTATTCGCTGCAAATATACGCAAAAAGAATGAGTTGCGGCGATGTTTCCAAAAGAATTTAAGTTTCTTTAGAGTTCTACGAGAACGGCCCGTCCCTGGTACGCCCGTGCCATCCGCTCCGTTGCCGACTGCAGCTGAGGATAGCCTTCACGGCTGTAGGTGCCTTTCCTCATCGTCAGCCGGGTGACGGCGGTAATGGTTGATGCCGAAGCGGTGACGACGGTCTCGAAGGCGCCGCACGCGGTCTCTATCCTCTCGTTCCCGGGGAGCGCCTCCACCCGATAGCCCTCGGGAATGCTGATGGTGACGGAGTCGACAACCGTGTATCCCTGTTCCATGTCGATATCAGTAGTCCGCACGTCTTTCTTCGGCAGCGGTGCATAGTTGTCGTGGAAGGGGTTGAGGCTGAGGAACAGCCTGCTGCCGGTTTTCCGGGCATAGGCAGCACTTGTGGCTTTTGCCGTCAGACGATAAACCGGCATGTTGTCCTGAGTGAGGGTGTCGGTGAGCCGGACGTCCGAGATACGAGCTTGCGGGATGTCGACGAGATGAGCCAGACGTTCCGACTGTTTCTTCTGCTCAAGAAACTGCATGTAGAAGTTTTCTTCGTACTCGCTGCCCTGCTGGCTAATCGTCATGCTGACATCGGCACTACCATCTTTCTGCAGGTTCACGACGGCGGTATTTACGGTAATATTTGCATCCTCGGGGTATTCTGGCACTGTTGCCAACTCTCCGCCATGTTCGGTGATCAGCAGACAGTCGTGGCCGGCTATGTCTTCGTGCAGGTATCCAAGCGGCAGTGCCGGATTGGTACATTCCAGCCAGAGGGTGTCTCCCTCGTGTAGCTTCACCTGAAGGATGACGTGGTTGAATTGGTTGATGCTGACGAAGTCACGGTGCAGGTGGCGCTTCTTTGTATGGATGATGACATAGGTTGACGGGATACCGACAGCTGCGAGCATGCTCTTCATATAGTTGGTCAGTGCCTTGCAGTCGCCAATCCCGGTCTTGTAGACGTATGCCGCCGTTGACGGCTGCCATCCTCCCAGTCCCAGTTGTATGCTGACGTAGCGTGTCGTCTTCCGTAGCAAACGGTATATCTGTTCCACCTTCTGACGGTCGGTGGTACAGTCGGCGGTCAACTTTTGCAGTTTTGCCGTAAACTCCTCGGGAAGGATGTCGCGTCCTTGCAGCAGTCCGTATTGCCATTGTCCGAACGTTTGCCATGAGTGATTGCTGCCATTGGTTTTAAAGAATGAGAATTCTTCAGGTGCAAACCATGCCATCGGCAGCACCTCATAGACGGGCTTCGACCATGCTTCGCTGATGACTGTCGGAAGGCTGTCCACTTCCAACTCCGTGAGTGTCTGTCCGCCTGGCAGTGGAGTGGTCTTCACCTCTGCCGAGATGTTCTGCGTCTTATATTTGGGAGTCATTCCGGCAGGCGTCGTGAGCCGGTAGGCAGCATGTGTCACTAATGTCTGATAGCTTGTCAGCGGTTGGAACGTCGGGAATGTGGCAAATCCGCCTGACACCTCCACTTCCATCTGCACGCTGACAACGACGGGATAGGCAGATGGATTGTATTCGAAGAAATAGCCGATTCCGTCGACGACCATATCCGGCGTGTATTCCGTCGTACTCAGGTCGCTCTTCTTCACTTTCCTGATTATCTTGCCGGCTCCGTCGCTGATGGTCATACTGAACTTGCTCAGCCGGCGGGTGTTGTCACACCCTATGCTGAATGAGGCCAACGAGGCGGCATTGTCGTCGAGCAGCCTGACAGTGTATTGTTCTTTCCACGTCAGCCGCTGTGGGCTTATGCAATTTACTTCGTCAAGATAGTCCTCGACGATGGCATGAATCCTCTGTGCGTCGGCAGTCTGTGAAAACAGACTTAGCGCCAGGGTGATAATCAGGACAAGCCTTCTCATTGTGCTTTCTTGATGACAATCGTCGAGTTAGTATGATTGGCAATCGTGTCATAGGCTTCTTTGAGCTGACCATATTCAGCGGGGAGGAAGAACTGCCGTTTCCTGTCGAAACGCACCTGCAGCGACAACATGGGGCCTGCTGCGCGGCATTTCATTGAGAAGACGATGTCTCCGCCCTCATAGTTGACGATGGCAGGCTTGGGCAATTCCTCAACGACATAACCTTCCGGAAGGGTTACCGACACGGAGACATTGAGATTCTTGGCATAAGAGAACTCAACGGGAATGGAACGTGTGTCGGCCTTGAAGGGAGACTCCGTAAGCGGGAGCAGTTTGCCCAGATGCAGGTAGATGAGGTCGTTGACGGTATCGCACTGTTTGGTGAAGGAGAACGTTTCTGAAAGCTGCGTATCATTATTCTCTTTCCCCTCCATGCTGTACTGACTGATGCTGATGCCCATGGTCTCGGCCATTTTGTTGATTGCAGCTGCACTGTCTTCTACCTGTCGGAAGGCACTCCTTGGCACCAACACGTCGTTGTTCTGGTAGCGTCTGGTCACTTGTCCGCTGAGTGTACCATCGTTGGCAAGCGTGGCTTGTATCTGGCTGACGGTGCGTCCGCGGCTTGCTTCGAGCAAGTTCACCCATTCAATGGGGAGTTTGCTTTTAGCGCCTATGATACGTGCCGAGTTGGTCAGCAGACTACTGGGGACAACGTTGAGGGCTCCGCTGGGTGCCGAAGTGTCGATGAAGAGCAAAGTAGTGTCGTTTGGCGCTATGCCCACAACAAAGGTGTTCAGAGAGTTCAACGTCGGATGGGTTAAGGGAAGTGTGCCGTTCTGTCGGCTACTCATCACCATCGGGAAGGCATCGAGCTGTGCATCGCGCAGCATGTTGATGAGAATGAAGTTCAGGTCAGCATTACTACCGCCGCCGTCTTTCTCAATGTCACGCACGGCACGTCCCCACAGCCGATAGTTGCCATTCCATTTGTATTTGCTGTTCAACAATTTGAAACAGGCAAGGATTCGTTCATTGGCGTCTTGGATGCCAAAGATGCCGGCATCGGTCATTTCTTTCTTCAAGGGGTTGCTGCGTCGGATACGACCTCCGAAGTCATCGTCCTTCATCAGCAGATCGTCGATTCTCTCCCATGTGGTAGTAAACTGCTTGTTGATGTAGCCTGGAATGACAAAACTGGTGAATTCCGCTCTTACCTTGTTGCATACATCGGTGAGATTCCAAATATAGTCATCGTCCTTCAGTGCCGACAGGTTAACTCCCGTAAAGGTGTAGGTGGTACCCTCGCAGTCGAGCCGTTGTCCGTTGAGCACAAAGTTGTTACCCGACGCCTTGCGTTCCTGACTCATCTTGTCGAGCTCGTGTCCTGTCAGGTCGACATTAAAGTGGAAATACTCTGGTATGAGCAGGTCGTAGCGGCAGAAAGCTGTCGGTATGGCGTGCTGTGCATACCAGGTATCGATGTAAGTATCACTGTCGCTGGTCTTCTGGTATTGGTATTCGATGACGGTACCGACCTCAACCTTTGGAATGGTGAATTTCACAACCTTGTGGTTATTGTCTATCTGTTCGCGAAAGACGAGGTCATTGTTCATCTTTGTCTTCTCAACCTTGCCGCCCACAAGGTTATAGGCAGTAGCCTTCACGTTGGATATTTCTTCCTTGTATTGATATCCTTTTCCGCTGTTAAAGTAGACGATGCTGACATTGGCATAATCCTTACCCTCATCCTTGAGAATCTTGATGCATGTTTTCACGTCAGTGACTACAGAGAAGGCATCGTTGATAATCGTATAGCGTGTGTCTGTAGTCTCACTCAGCACGACAGCCGTTGCCTCGGGGTCGCCCTCGTAAGTGGTCATGGTGAGTTCTTCGTTAGTGGGGTTCCCGAATTTATGCGGCGACTTCGTCACCTGGGCCGTGACAGCCTGCACATTGGCGATAGCCGACAACAAGATGATAACAATTGTTTTCTTCATAATACCAATAATAAGAGTTTACTCACCTGCAAAATTACAAGAAATAATTCTAATGCACAAATAATTCAGGAGAAAAAAGGGCTCCCCTGTCTTTATTCTTGTTGTTACGTATTTTTTCTCTCACCTCCTACGTTTGTTGACAGGACTTTCCGGCGCGCGTTCCGAGCCGCGGAGGCTGTGCTGCACGGGCATCACCGCCACGCTGCTTTCTGCAGGTGGCATCGGCACGCCGAGCAGCATCATCCCGAGGGGGATGACCCGGCCTGCGGTCTATTCCGCGACTATGCAGGAAAAAAAAACGCCCTGCGTGATGGTTTTCTCAGAGATTATGTTTATCTTTGCCACGACAATGACAATGACGGCCGTCGTGACGGGCAGCGGCAGGACGGGCGTGTCGTCGGACATGGCGAAAGGCAGGGAGACGTGTTTCCTGCCGGATGGTCGGCTGACCGACAATCTGTTCATGCTGCAAAAACCATAGGAGATATGAAAAGCAATGTATTCGTACTGACCTGTCTGCTGTTTGTCGCGACATCATCGCTGACGGCGCAAGACGTGACTGTCGACGGCGGCCGCTTTCGGAAAGGCGATAACGCGGCATGGCGTGCTTACGCCTTTGACGACGGCTCATGGGAGGAGGTGTCCTTCAGCCAGCCATGGGAGCGCATGGGGCTGGAGCGGGTGAACGGCGTCGGCTGGTACCGCATCCATGTGGTGATACCGTCGACACTCAGACGGGGCATCGTGGAAGCCGTGATGTTGGACATGGGAGCCATCGACGACTCCGACCAGACATGGATTAACGGCCATGCCGTGGGCAGGACGGGCACCTTCCCGGAGGACCCGGGAGGATATTCCAGCGAGTGGGGCAAGCGCCGCTATTACGTCGTCGACCCGAAATGGGTGCGCTGGGACGAGGACAACGTCATTGCCGTGCGGGTGTACAACTACGGCGACCCCGGAGGTCTCTACAGGGGTGCCGTCAGGATTGTCAAGCCCGCGCTGAAAGATTTCGCCAAGCTCACCCTCGCTGCCGGCGACGGCGGATACACGGCGGTGGTGGCATCATCGGTGAACACCGCAGGGACGCTGGAGGCCACCGTAACCGACATCCTGACGGGCAGGCAGGAGAGGGCCTGGACGCAGCGGGTGAAGGTGGCATCGTGGAAAGACAAGCGGCTGTTCGTCGCCCTGCAGCCACAGAAGCGCCTGAGGGTTACCTACAGGGATCCGCGCTACGAGGAGGTGCTGGCGGCAGAGGTCTCAGCCCCCTACATTCTCACCCCTCCGGCTCCCAGGACGCCGCGATACAACGGTCCGGCGGTGTATGGCCTGCGTCCCGGTTCGCCGCTCATCTTCCGGCTGGCGTTCTCGGGCGAGAAGCCCATGAGATACCATGTGGAAGGGCTGCCGGAAGGCATCGTGCTTGACGAGGAGAAAGGTGTGCTGAGCGGTTCGTGCAAGGAGGAGGGCGACTATCGGTTGCTGCTGACGGCCACCAACGGCGAAGGAAGCACCACAGCGCCTTTCACGCTGAAGGTGGGCAGGCAGATCGGGCTGACGCCTCCCATGGGCTGGAACTCATGGAACTGCTGGGGGCTTAGCGTGTCGCAGGAGAAGGTGATGGCATCGGCGCAAGCCCTCATCGACAAGGGTCTGGCGGACTATGGCTATGCCTATATGAACATCGACGACGCATGGGAGGGCGACGAGCGCACGCCCGACGGACAGATCACCGCCAACGAGAAGTTTCCCGACATGAAAGCCCTTGGCGACTGGCTCCATGCCAACGGTCTGAAATTCGGCATCTATTCCTGTCCCGGCGAATACACATGCGGCGGCTATCGGGGCTCACTCGGCCACGAGCGGCAGGATGCCGAGGTGTGGAACAGCTGGGGGGTGGACTACCTTAAATATGACATGTGCGGCTACAGCAGGATTATCGAAGCCAGCAGCGACAAGTCGGAGGCGGTATATATACGTCCCTACCTGAAGATGCAGGAATTCATCCGGGAGCAACCGCGCGACATCTTCTACTCCCTCTGTCAGTACGGATGGGGAAAGTCGTGGATATGGGGACCGCTGATCGACGCCAACTCCTGGCGCACCTCTGACGACATCAACGACACGTGGGAGTCGCTCTACAACAACGGCTTCGTAAGGCAGGCAGGGCTCCATCCCTATGCCGGTCCCGGCCACTGGAACGACCCCGACATGCTCATCGTGGGGAAGGTGGGATGGAGCAGCACCCTGCGCGACACGCAGCTGACGCCCGATGAGCAATACACCCACATCTCCCTGTGGTCGTTGCTGGCTGCGAACATGCTGATTGGCTGCGACGTATCGCAAATCGACGCGTTTACGTTCAACCTCCTGTGCAACAACGAAGTCAACGCCGTCAACCAGGACGTCCTTGGCCACCAGGCCCATCAGGACATCGTAGAGGACGGAATGCAGATATGGAGCCGCGACCTATACGACGGCTCACACGCCGTGGGCATCTTCAACCTGAACGACACGTCGGTGCCCGTTCTGCTCAAAGGAGCACTGGCAAAAATCAACCTGCAGGCTGACACCGTACGCGACCTCTGGCGACAGAAGGACATCCCTACCGATGCGACATATACCATCCCGCCTCACGGGGTGCTGTATGTGAGCGTGCAACTCGGCAAGCAGCAGGCCGCTGCCGTCAGGCAGCAGCTCATCGACGAATGGAAGCAACAGCAGCGGGAGACCTTCGCCGCCCAGTGGCAGCAGCTACGTGCCCGACAAGGAACGCTCACCATGCCCTTCTGGCTGACAACCTTCGGCGACAAGCCTGCCGACGGACGAAGCCTGTGGATATCACTCCACGGAGGCGGCAGCGCACCGAAAGAAGTCAACGACCAGCAATGGGACAACCAGAAGCGGCTCTACCGGCCCGCCGAAGGCGTATACTGCGCACCGAGAGCGCCTTACGACGACTGGGACATGTGGTTCAAGCCGGCACTCGACGGTTTCTACGAACAACTCATCCGGATGTCCGTCGCATTCCTCGACGTCAACCCCGACAAGGTATATCTGATGGGCTACTCCGCAGGAGGCGACGGCGTATGGCGAATGGCTCCGCGTATGGCCGACACGTGGGCGGCGGCATCGATGATGGCAGGACACCCTGGCGATGTCAGCCTGGTCAACCTGCGCAACACGCCGTTCATGATCTGGTGTGGTGC
>CAMNII010000028.1 GCA_946540435.1 uncultured Prevotella sp. | reverse complement strand
TAAACTCTTAAACCATTAAACAACTATGAAGAAAAACATGCTCACCATGCTACTCCTCACCGTAGCAACAGCCCTCATGGCACAGACACCCACCGCCACCATCAACATCTGGGAAGGCATGACACCACCCACCGACAACGGACTCACCGGCGACGAACAGAACCACGGACTCTACATCTCCAACGTCACCCAGCCCACACTCACCGTCTACGTGCCGCGACGCTGCACCGGAAAAGCCGTCATTGCATGTCCGGGAGGTGCCTACGGAGTCGTGTGGACAGGAACAGAAGGCCACAACTTCGCGTCATGGTTCAACAGCAAAGGCGTCACCTATGCCGTACTCAAATACCGAATGCCTAACGGACACCGCACCGTGCCCCTCGAAGACTTCCAGCGCGCCATCACCATCATGCGCGAACACGCAGAGGAGTGGGGAGGATACAGCGTCGTCGGCGTCATGGGAAGCAGCGCAGGAGGACACCTCGCCTCAACGGCTGCCACACACTACACCGATGCCGTCACACGCCCCGACTTCCAAATCCTCTGCTATCCCGTCACCTCCTTCCAGGACGGACTCGTGCACACCGTAACCATGGACAACCTCCTCGGAACTGAGAAGACCACCGAGATGCGCAACTACTACAGCAACGAGAAACAAGTCACCGCAGAGACACCACGCGCCTTCATCGTACACGCCGCCGACGACCGCACCGTGACAGCCAAGGCATCAACAGCCTATGCCAACGCACTCATCGACCACGGCGTGCCCACCACCCTGCAGATCTATCCCACAGGCGACCACGGATGCACCACCAACGAAAGCTGGATGTACAACAACATCTATCTCAACGCACTCGCCAACTTCCTCACCAACGTACCGCTGAAACCCGTCGTCAGCGGAGAAGAAGTCATCTACACCTTCGATGAGTTCGAAAACCAGTACACCGTCTACTCCAACAAGCCCGGAAGCATCACCGAAGCCGACGGAGCACTCCACACCGAAGCCGACAGCGAACACAAAATCATCTTCGAGAGCGAGACACCCATGGACGAGTTCGAAGTAAGCTGCGACATCAGCCTCGCCGAGCCCGTCGTCAACGCAGGACTGTACGTCCTCGCCACAAAACCACAGAACGACCCCGACAAAATCACCGCCTTCAACGTACACGTCGAACGCTTCAACGGAGCATCCGCACTCACACCGCGCATCTTCCGCTTCGACAGCAACAGCGGATACCTCGGAACACTCGCGTCAGGAAGCGCATACACACCCAAAGGCGACACCGTCAACCTCAAGGTCATCTGCAAGAACAACACCCTCTACGTCTACCTCGACAACAGCATCGACCCCGTCATCACCTATCAGCTGCCCGAGACAGGACTCGCAGGCGACGTCGGACTGCGCTCGCAATACTCCAAGTGCACCTTCGACAACTTCCGCATCAAGTCCAACCAGTATGTCAAGAAAGGCACCTCCGACGTCAATGCCGTCAGCATCTCTGCTGCCAACGACTCCCTCTACAACCTGCAGGGACAGCGCATCCAACAGCCCACGGCCAACACCGTGTACATCGCCCACGGACGCAAGAACATCCAGCACTAATAAAGTCACCGACAACCCCACCTCCCATCAAAACCTCCCCCGCCCGCCGAGGGAGGCTTTTTTGTTGCCGAGGCTAAGACCTCTCACAGCAAAATCGGCGAATTTGCTCACCAAAATCGGCGAATTTGGTCACCAAAATGGGCGATTTTGCTTTCCCGACCCTTACCATCGCCCGATGCCATCCGCTCCATCCGCAGGCAGATGTCATGATGAGGACACACCGCACCCTTAGGGTCTATTTTCATGTATTTCAATTTCTTTCTAAATATTTTTCGGATTTCATAACGTTGTTTCATTTTTATTGCGTAACTTTGCAGCAGTATTTGCGAATTATGTCGCCATACTGACCTTTTTTGACGCTGAATTCCCGTTCGAACTGCGACCCGACATCGGAATACAAGGCGTTCCTACAACATTGGCATGCGCTTAGCGCAGGCTTTCGCATATGTTGTAGGAGGTTGTCGCAGACCTGAACGGGAATATGATGAGGTCTGCGCTTTTTCTTTTATAGAGTTAGTACAGGCTCACCTGATGAAGAATCTTTAGTATTAACTTTATAACAAACACATTATGATTAAAAAACTACATTTTAAAGTATTACTCCTTATGGCCGCATTGGTCTTCGGAGTAGGAAATGCGTGGGGTTAAGAAGAAAATTTCTACACACTTACGCCAGAATCTGGTTCAAATAATTCTTATACTGGTAATTGTGATATTACTATCAGTGACAAAACTTGGAATTTGACAGGTAATTCCCAAATGATTCCCTGGCGAATTGGCGGAAAGAGTATTACAAACACAGACCGCGCACTTTATTCGAAAACCGCAATTGCCGAAGATGTTACAAAAATTGAAGTTACTCATGGCGAAGCCAGCAGCATAACGGTTAATTCTTGGACTGTTATTGTTGCTAAAGATGCTGATTTTACAAATGTTGTAAGCACATTGACTCCATCGTTTGCTGCCAATAGCACTACAACTATTAATAGGCCTGATGGTAAGGACTGGAGTAATTGCTACTATAAATTTATCTATAATGTAACTGTTAGCGGAAAAAATAACAAGTATTTAGAATTTACCGAAGCTAAGTTTTATAAGGAAGTCAGTAATTCTGAACCCTCTATAGAAGTAGCTTCCACCAGCGTTAATGCCACATCAGCAGAGACAGAAGGGACAATCAATGTAACATACAACAATATCACGGACGTGGTAGCCGATGTGAATTTCTATGAAGCAGATGGTACGACACCTGCTACTTACGACTGGATTATCGCAGAGATAAATGCTACTACCAATAATCTCGATTACGCAATAGATGCTAACACAGGTGCAGAGCGTACTGCATACATGAAGGTGCTTGCACTTGATGATGAGTCGAATGAAGTCTACTCTGACCTCATCACCATCACGCAGGCTGCATATGTTGCCCCAGCGAAAGCATTCAAGTATTCTCTGTTTAGTGGTGATCTTGTAGAAGGTGATTACATCATTTATTATGATGGGAAAGCGATGAATACCACTGTTGCTTCTGGCCGTCTGCAATATGAAGAAGTGACGCCAGAAGGAGACATTATCACCACGAGCAATTCTGCCATTGTTTGGCATATAGCACCAAACGGTGACTATTGGACTATATATAATGCCGAAGAAGATTCTTACGCAGCTAGTACTGGTGCTAATAATAAAGCACAGATGTTGAAAGACGGAACCGATGATAAGGCTCTTTGGACTGTATCCGGAACGTCAACCTATGAATTTGTCAACAAACAAAACACGACAAACGAGGTCAATGCAAATTTGCGGAATAATGGAACTTATGGATTCGCTTGTTATAGTGGTGTCACAGGCGGAGCTTTGTCGCTTTATAAGAAAATGACCGTTCCTGTCACCATCTCTGATGCTGGCTTTGCTACCTACTGCTCGGCTTATGCCCTTGACTTCTCGGGTGTTGCCGGTCTGACAGCTTATCAGGCTAAAATGAACGGCACGACAGTGGAGTTCAAGGAGGTGAGCGACGTACCTGCTGGGACGGGTGTCCTCGTGAAGGGTGCCGCCAAAACATACAATGTTCCTGTGGTGGCTTCGTCGAGCACCGATGTCAACGACAACGTGCTCGAGGGCACCGTCACCGGTACGACCATCAACGGCAACGAAGCCGACTACTTCGTGCTGACGAAGAAGGGTGAGAACGTTGGCTTCTACCGCGTCACCGCCACAGCCTACAACGTGCGTGCCAACTCGGCTTACCTCGCCTTGGAAAAGGGCAGCACCAGTAGCGCCAAGGGCTTCATCCCCGTCGACGGCACCACTGCCATCGACCTCGTAGACACCACCAACGAGGTGGCCGCTCCCGCATACAACCTGCAGGGCCAGCGCGTCAGCAACGGCTACAAGGGCGTTGTCATCGTGAATGGAAAGAAGGTTATCAACAAATAAGCATAGAAAGGACAAAGATATGAAAAAGACATATTTGCAACCCGAGACATCATTAATAGCCATCCATACGAATGTTTCTTTCCTCGCCGGCTCATCTGCCATTGAGATTAGCGACGGTAAGGCCACTACGCAGGACCTCAGCGCGGCTGGCGCCCTCGACCCTGAGGAAACCAGTGGCAACCTGGGTAAGGGTAACAATATCTGGGATGCCTGGGAGGAATAATGCCCGGCAGCCCGGAAAAGGAGAAAGGTGCGGCGGGTGGTTAGCATAAGCCCGCCGCGCTCCTCGCCGCCAAGGCGGGGTATTGTTTAAAGTTAAAAGAAGAAGAGGGTGCTGTCCGTGAGGATAGCACCCTCTTTGGGTATTAAGGGGAGTCCGGAGGTTCCGGGGATTCCGGGGGTTCCGGAGATTCCGGAGATTCCGGATTATCCGGGTTCTCCGGAGGGGCCGGATTATCCGGTTATTCCTGCTTGTTGCAGTAGTGCGCTGAGGCGGGCGACCTCTTTTCTGAGGGCCTCTATCTCGCGGGCTTGCTGCTCGATGATCTCTTTCTGTGTGGAGCGCTGCTCCAGGCGGGCTGCCGTCATCCGCTCACGGATGCCGCCCTCGGTGGTGAACTCGCGGTCTTTCTTCTCGATGTATTTCGTCATGGCGGCATCCACCTGGTGGCACAGGCAGATGGCCATGTTGGCCAGCTCCTCGTCGTCCATCTTCGCTATCAGCGGGCGGTAGTCTTCGTACTGGCTATGGTGCTGGCAGAACGCATGCAGCCGCTCGAAACGGGGATTCTTCTCCACGAACCATTCCGTCCTGCCTTTCCGCTTCAGATAGTCCTGGTAGTCCTCCAGCAACTCCTGGTTGCTCCCCCTGGCGATGCCCAGCAGCTTCAGCTCGGTCTCTGTGGAGGTCTGCCCGTCGCTGCTGCCCTCGGCGATGTTCTGCTTCGTGCTCCGTGCCGCCTGTACCATCTGGTCGACGGTGCGGTCGCCGTATTTCGGGAGGTAACGCCCACAGAACAGCTGCGTGAGCTGATACAACACGTCGCTGCGCTGGTAGAAGCGCAACGACGTGTAGACAACGGCCTTCCGCAAGACACTGGCCGTGCCGTCGGCATAGTGGTTGATGGTGGGCTTCTTCATAGTGGTATTCCTTTCTTTTTTTTTGAGGTTATGGGTTTTCCGGAGGTTCCGGGTTTTCCGGATATTCCGGATATTCCGGATACTCCGGATGGGCCGGATGGGCCGGGCTTACTCTTCCAGGGGCCTGCGGAAGGTGCAGCCGTTGCGCCACTCGGAACAGCCGTAGGCCGTGCGGCCCCGGATGATGTAACCCTTGCCACAAAGAGGACATACTTCTTTGGGCGTTGGCTGTTGGGCGTTGGCTGTTGGGGGTTGGGTGTTGGGGGTTGGGTGTTGGGGGTTGGCCATTGGCTGTTGGGGGTTGGGCGTAGGCTGTTGGCCGTTGGGTGTTGGCTGTTGGCTGTTGGGGGTTGGCTGTTGGGGGTTGGGAGTTGGCCGTTGGCTGTTGGCCGTTGGCTGTTGGCTTTTGGCTTTGGTGTTTTTGGCCTTTTTGGTGGTGGGTATCTCGATGCTGATGCGGCGGTTGCTGGTGTCGCGCATGACGTCGTTGACAATCTGGGTGATCTGCTCTTTGAGTTCGCTGATGAACTGCTGGGCGTCGTAGGTGCGGTGTTCGATGTCGCGGAGCTTCTTCTCCCAGATGCCCGTGAGCTCGCAGCTCTTGAGGAGCTCCTCGCGGATGAGTCCGATGAGCTCGATGCCGGTGGGCGTGGCGACGAGCCGTTTGCGCTCGCGACGGATGTAGTTGCGCTTGAAGAGCGTCTCGATGATGCCGGCACGGGATGACGGGCGTCCGATGCCGTTCTCCTTGAGTGCGGCACGTAGCTCTTCGTCGTCGACGAAGCGTCCGGCGGTCTCCATGGCGCGCAGCAGGGTGGCCTCGGTGTAGTAGGGTGGTGGTGTGGTCTGCTTCTCGGTGAGTGTGGGCTGGTGGGGTCCGCTCTCTCCTTTGACGAAGGTGGGTAGGATGCCCTGTTCGCCGTTGGCGTCTTTGCCGTCGTCGGCGGTGCCTGCTGCTGCCGCTGCCATGACGACGCGCCATCCCGGTTCGAGGATTTCCTTTCCTGTTGCCTTGAACTTGATGTTGTCGACGCTGCCGAGGACGGTGGTGGTGGCGTATTTGCAGTCGGGGTAGAAGGCGGCGATGAAGCGCCGTGCGATGAGGTCGTAGACGTGTTGCTCGGCGTCGTTGAGTCCCTGTGGCGGTACGCCGGTGGGTATGATGGCGTGGTGGTCGGTGACCTTCGAGGTGTCGAAGAATTTCTTGTCTTTGCGCAGTGCCTTTCCTCCTCCGAGCGGTCTGACGAGGTCGGCGTAGGGTGCCTGTCCGTTGCGTATGGTCTTATAGAGTCCGTTCATGATGTTGGGACACTGCGGGTAGACATCGTCGGGCAGGTATTGCGTGTCGACACGTGGGTAGGTGGTGTATTTGCGTTCGTAGAGGGTCTGGATGAGGTTGAGTGTCATTTCGGCGGAGTATCCGAACTTCTTGTTGCACTCTACCTGCAGGGAGGTGAGGTCGAAGAGGTTTGGTGGCAGCTCCTTGCCGTTTTTCTTGGTCACGCTGTTGACGGTGAAGGGTTTTCCCTCGATGGTCTGGAAGGCTTTCTGTCCCTCCTCTACGGAGGTGTAGCTGTTGCGTGGTATGCGGCTGTTGGCTGTTGGCTGTTGGTCGTTGGCTGCTGGCTGTTGGCTGTTGGCTTCCTTCTCTTCGTCGGCTTCGTCGACGACGGCAGTGAAGGTGGTGTCGCGGTAGATGGTGGCGAGTACCCAGTAGGGTTCTGGCTGGAAGTTGTCGATCTCGTGCTGTCGGTTGACGACGAGAGCGAGTGTCGGTGTCTGTACGCGTCCGATGGAGAGGACCTGTCGGTTCTGTCCGTATTTGAGGGTGTAGAGGCGTGTGGCGTTCATGCCGAGGAGCCAGTCGCCGATGGCCCGTGAGAGTCCTGCGAGGTATAGTGGCTGGTATTCGCTCTGGTCTTTGAGTTTCTGGAACCCTTCGCGTATGGCCTCGTCGGTCATGGATGATATCCACAGTCGTTTGACGGGACAGGAGGCTCCTGCCTTCTGCATGACCCATCGCTGGATGAGCTCACCCTCCTGTCCTGCGTCGCCGCAGTTGATGATTTCGTCGGCGGCCTGCATGAGTCGCTCGATGACGTCGAACTGTCGGCGGATGCTGTCTTCGTTGATGAGTTTGATGCCGAAGCGGGTCGGTATCATCGGCAGTGCGGAGAGGCTCCATGCCTTCCACCCCGGGTTGTAGTCGTGTGGCTCTTTGAGTGTGCACAGGTGTCCGAAGGTCCACGTCACCTGGTAGCCGTTGCCTTCCATGTAGCTGCGGTGGTCGGCGGTGGCACCGAGGATGCGTGCGATGTCGCGTCCCACGCTTGGTTTCTCTGCTATACAGACAATCATTTATTGCTCTTGTTGTTTTCTCTGATGAAAAGGGGGTGGGGACGGTGTCAGTCCCCACTCCCTATGGTGATGATAGGAAAAGGTTTACTCGATGACAGCGGCGAAGCCTCCGTTGCGTGCCATATGGATGGTGAGGGGCTTGTCGGCGCTGACGGTGGCGCGGGTGGCCTTATAGTCGGTGGCCTTGCGGTCGGCATTGATGCCGTCGGTGTAGAGCGTCATCGAGTGGCTGCCGTTGAGGAAGCTCAGGTCGACGTTGACGTCGCGCGGCGTGTTGTCGTTGATGCCTCCGATGAACCAGCGGTTGCCGTTGCGGCGTGCCATGACGGTGTACTGTCCGGGTTCGGCGAAGAGCACGCGTGTCTCGTCCCATACGGTGGGTACGGAGGCGATGAATGCTGCGCACTCGGCGTTCTCGTAGTAGCGTGACGGTGTGTCGGCGAGCATCTGCAGTCCGGAGGTGAAGACGACGTAGAGTGCCATCTGGTAGGCGCGTGTTCCGCTGGCGAGTGCTATCTCGTCCGAGCGGTGGTTGTTCTCGGGCTGCACGTTGGTCATTCCTCCGGGTGTGAAGTCCATGGGTCCTACGGCATTGCGGATGAAGGGCAGCCAGTTGGTGTTCTCGGGGTTGCAGCGCGGTCCCTGTTCGAGTCCGAGGACGCCCTCATAGGAGATGAGGTTGGGATATTTGCGTTCGAGTCCGGCGGGTTTGAAGGAGCCGTGGAAGTCGACCATGAGGTGGTGCTTGGCAGCTTCGGCGCATACACGCTCGTAGTAGTTGACCATCCACTGGTCGGAGCGGTCCATGAAGTCTATCTTCACGCCTGCGATGCCCCACTTCTCGTATTCTGCGAAGAGGCTGAAGTTGCGTTCCACCTCGAGCCACGTGAGCCAGAGGATGATGTCGACGCCTTTGTCCTTGCCGTACTTGATAAGGCGGGGCATGTTGATGTCCTTGTTGGTGTGGAAGGGGTCGGAGGTATTGACGGCCCATCCCTCATCCAGAATGATATACTTCACACCGTACTTCGAGGCGAAGTCGATGAAATACTTATAGGTATCCTCGTTGCAGCCGGCCTTGAAGTCCACGCCCCATGCCTGACGGCCGTTCCACCAGTCCCAAGCCACCTGTCCGGGGCGAATCCACGAGGCATCGCCGATGACGCTGGGTGTGGCGAGGACGAACTCCATCTCGTTGGCCACGATGTCGCGGGCATCCTTCGAGATGACGAAGAAGCGCCAGGGGAAGGCGCGTGTGCCGTTGGTCTCAGCGATATACGCTGCTTCCTTGGTGGGGATGAGGAAGCGGTCGAACTGCTGCTCCACTTCGAGGGGATACGGCGGGAAGGTGGCCTTCATCGTGCTGTTGCCGGCCGACTTGAGGAACATGTGGGGATAGTCCTCGACGGCGGTCTCGGAGAAGAGCACCTGGTAGCCATTGGGGGTCTGGAAGTAGAGGGGTAGGTAGTTCATGGGTGACTCCTTCGTGTACTCCTTGGCGGCGAGGTGGACGTAGCGCTCCTCGTAGTTCTGGCGGAAGGTGCCGCACTGCGACATGGTGACGCGGCTGTCGGCGTCGATGGGCAGCAGCATGGTCTCGTCGTCGACGGTGACGGTGCCCTTCTTCGCGGTGACGAAGCGGTAGGCGATGCCGTTGTCGTAGGCACGGAAGACGAGTTCCCATCCGCCCTTCATCACCAGCCGCATCTCGTTGGCGTGGTTCTTGACGATGGCATTCTTGATGGGTACTTCGCGGCGGATGTCCTCGTTGACGGTGGTGCGGCGGATGGTCTTGAGCTGCGGGGTCTTGCCGAGCTGTTCGCCGGAGAGGGTGATGGCGCATTGTGCGCGGTCGATGATGACGTCGCTGCCGCTGGTGACGGTGTAGGTGATGTTGTCGGCCAGACGGACGGTGACGGTGAGCTGTCCGTTGGGCGAGCTGACGGCAGCCTCCTTGGTCTTGGCTGCCTGTGCGGCCATGGCGATGATGACGGCGATGGCCAGCATGATGGTTCTGATTGTTCTCATAATGCGGGTTGTTTTTGGATTATGGGTGAGGCCCGGCGGGCGTTACTTCACACCGATCTCTTTAAGCAGGCGGTCGGCATGTCCCCAGCGGTCCATCATATAGAGCATGTAGCGCACGTCGACACCGATGCAGCGTGCCAGGCGGGCGTCGAAGTTGATGTCGCTGGAGAGCGAGTCCCAGTTGCCGTCGAAGGCGAGACCGATGAGGCGTCCCTGTCCGTCGAACATGGGTGATCCGGAGTTGCCGCCGGTGATGTCGTTGTTGGTGAGGAAGCAGAGCTGCATCTTGCCCGTGGTCTTGTCGGTGTAAGGTCCGAAGTCGCGTGCCGAGAGCAGTTCGTGCATGATGGGCTCGGCGAAGTATTCCACGTTCTTATCAGCCTGCTTCATCTTCTCGACGATAGACTCGGCGGTGGTGTAGTAGCCCGAGGGCTGACCGGCGAGGTCGTAGCCACCCACCTGTCCGTAGGAGAGGCGCATGGTGAAGTTGGCGTCGCTGTAGTGAGGCAGGTCCTCCTCCATGCGCAGCTTGGCGGCGCAGAGGTAGCGCTCCTGCAGGTCGATGCTGTCGTAGGTCTGGATGAGGTTGGCACGCAGTTCGCCGAGGCTCTCGATGAGGCTCAGTCCGTAGCGCACGCCGGGATCCTTCTGGAAGCTCTTCTTGTTGACGTAGAGCTTCTTGCCCTTCATGAGCTTCGACTTCTTGTAGAGGTCGTCGACGAAGCGCTGATAGTTGTCGGCATACTTCGTGTGGATGGTCTTATAGAAGTCGGGCAGATAGCGTTCGGCCACGTTGTCCTTGTAGTTCTTCAGCAGGGCAGCCATCACCTCGCGGTCGAGGGCTTCGTCCCATTCGTCGCTGTTGTCGGGGAATTCCACGTACTGCTTCTTGGGTTTGTTTTCAGGACCTTTCAGCTCCATGCGGCTGAGCTGCATGGCGCGGGTGTTGAACTCAGAGGTGCGCGAGAAGGTCTCTATCCAGTACATGAAGGCGCGGCGGTCCTGCAGGCGGTTGGCATACATGCGGCCCATCTTCTGGAAGTCGAGCTTGCCCTGCAGATAGCCCGTGGAGTCCTGCCACTGGCGGATGCGGTCCTCGTAGTCCTTCTTCTGGTTGATGATGCCGATGGAGTCGATGCACTTGTTCATGCCGATGGAGTTCTTCCAGTAGTTGGAGCTCTGGGCATACTTCGAGTCGTACTTGATGCGCACGGCCTCGTCGGCCCGCATGTGGCGGAGCATCACCTCCTGCTTCACACCACGTACCTGAGCGCGAGGGGCGTTCTCGGCATCGCGCATCTGACGGATGCCGTAAGAGGACAGGTAGCGTGAGGTAGAACCGGGATAGCCGATGGTCATCGCGAAGTCGCCCTCCTTATAGCCCTCCATGGAGACGGGAGCCCAGTGCTCGGGATGATAGGGCACGTTGTCCTTGGAGTAGTCGGCCGGGCCGTTGGTCTTCGGGTCGGCATAGATGCGGAAGACGGAGAAGTCGCAGGTCTGGCGCGGCCACATCCAGTTGTCGGTCTCGCCGCCGAACTTACCCATCGACTTGGGAACGGCGAATACCAGGCGCACATCGCGGAAGTCGCGGTAGGTGGTGGCATAGTAGCGGTTGCCCTCGTAGAACGGCTTGATCTCCAGTCGCAGCGTGGAGTCCTGAGCTTCCACCTCCTTGAGCATGGCGTTCTCCAGGGAGTCGAGGAATGCTTCTTGCTTGGCAGCCGACAGCTTGTCGAAGCCCTGAGCCATGATATCGTCGGTGATGTCCTTCTGGGTGACCATGAACGAGACGAACATCCCCTCGTTGGGCAGTTCCTCCTCGAAGGAGTTGGAGATGAAGCCGTTGAGCATGTAGTCGTGCTCGACGGTGGAGTGGGAGCGGATGGCTTCGAAGCCGCAGTGGTGGTTGGTGAATACCAGGCCGTCGGGGCTCACGACGACACCGGAGCAATAGCCCGAGAAATTCACGCATGCCTTCATGATGGCGTTGTCGCCTTCATAAAGGGCACTGTAGGGCAGGGCAAAGCCCTCCTCAACCATTTTCTCATACACGGCCTGTGGCAGGTTGTACAGCGTCCACATGCCTTCGTCTGCCTTGGCCGACGTCATCGCCAGCAAGGCGACAAGGGAAAGAATAATCTTTTTCATGTTTGTTGGTGATATTTGTTGTTGCTATTGATTGTTGGTGGGGGCGGCTATTCCGGAGTTTCCGGATTTTCTGAGGATAATGGCGAGGAAGAGCATGATCAGCAGGGTGTTGGTGGCCAGGGCTGCCCATGTGGGCAGCAGGGCAATGGCCTGGTTCATGAGGAGGAAGACGACGATGGCTATGCCTGTGTAGAACGCCATGCCGCGCAGGTCGTAGGGGATGGGGTTCTTGCGCTGCCCGACAACATAGGACAGCACCATGGCCGTGCCATAGCCGGCAACACCGCCCCATGCACAGGCCATATAGCCGTACTTCGGGATGAAGAGGATGTTCACTGCAAAGAGCACGGCACAGCCGATAATCGAGAACCAGGCTCCATAGATGGTCTTGTCGATGAGCTTATACCAGAACGACAGGTTGAAATAGACACCCATCATAATCTCTGCCGCCATGACGATAGGCACCACACGGAGTCCCTCGCGATAGTCAGCACCGATGATATACTGCAGCAACGGCATCCAGCCCACCACACAGAGATAGGCCAGCAGGGTGAAGATAAGGAAGTACTTCATCGCGGCAGCATAGTATTCCGTCTTGTCGGTGTCCTTGCTCTTGGCAAAGACGATGGGTTCATAGGCATAGCGGAAGGCCTGGGTAATCATCGCCATGATCATCGCTATCTTTACGCATGAGCCGTAGACACCCAGCTCCACATTGGCCAACGCCTTGTCGGGATAGACCAACGGAAAGACTATCTTGTCGGCCACCTGATTCAGGATGCCTGCAATGCCGAGGATGAGGATAGGCCACGAATAACGCAGCATGCGGCGCAGCAGACTGGCATCGAAACACCAGTTGATACGGATGAGGTCGGGTACGAAGAACAGTGTGATGATGGCCGTGCAGAGCAGGTTGATGAGGAAGACGTAATAGACTGACGTCTTTCCAAGCACAACGAAATAGATGACGTTGAGGCCGATGCTCAGGATGATGAACAGCAGCTTAAGCGAGGCAAAGCGGATGGGGCGCTTCTGGAAGCGCAGGTAGCTGAAGGGCAGGGCCTGCAAGGCGTCGAGTGCCACGACGACACCCATCATCAGCAGGTAGTCAGGATGGTCGGCATAGCCGAGGGCTTGGCTGATGGGGGTGATGAAGCCGAAGAGCAGTGCCACGAAGATGACGGTCAGCGTCCCCACCGTGGCAAAGGCCGTGGAGAAGACCCTGTCGGGCCAGCTGCGCCCAGGGGCGGGGACTCCGGAATTTCCGGAATTTCCGGAGTTTCCGGGTTTTCCGGATAATCCGGTGTTTCCGGGCTGCTCCTCATTGGCGAAGCGGAACAGCGTGGTCTCCATGCCGAAGGTGAGGAATACGAGAATGAGCGCCGTGTAGGCATAGACATTGGTGCTGATGCCATAATCGCCGGAGTCCTTCGGCATGTAATAGGTATATAGCGGTACAAGCAGATAGTTCAGAAATCTGCCTACGATGCTCGAGAGACCATAGATGGCCGTGTCTTTGAAGAGTCCTTTGAGGTTTGCCATTAATCTTTTTGTTTTGTAGTTTTTTCTTAGGATTTCCTATGGCTTCCTTGGCTTTCCTAAGTTTTATCCAAAGAACATATAGCAGATAAAGATGGCCGAGATGATACCGGCCAGGTCGGCTAACAGTCCGCAGGTGACGGCATGGCGTGTATGGCGTATGCCCACGCTGCCGAAGTATACGGCGAGGATGTAGAAGGTAGTGTCGGTAGAACCTTGGAAGATGCTGGCCAGACGTCCTACGAAGGAGTCGGCACCATAGGTGGCCATGGCGTCGACCATCATGCCGCGGGCACCGCTGCCCGAAAGAGGCTTCATCAGGGCCGTGGGCAGTCCTCCGACAAACTGACTGTCGATGCCCATTCCCTGTACGACGGCGGCAATGCCCTGGATGAGCCAGTCCATCGCTCCCGAGGCACGGAAGATGCCGATGGCGACGAGGATGGCGACGAGGTAAGGAATGATGCGTATGGCGGTGGAGAAACCTTCCTTGGCGCCTTCGATGAAGGCATCGTAGACATTGGTGCGCTTCACCATCGCAGCGACGATAAATCCCACGATGATGGTCATCAGCAGGATGTTGGCCACGGAGGTGCTCACGGTGTTCATGGCCTGCGAGTCTAACTGCCGGAATCCCCAGATGATGGCGGCCACGACGGCACACATCCCTCCGAGGGTGAGGAGCAGCGTTCGGTTGAGCAGGTTGATGCGCTGGTAGAGGCTTGTCACGATGATGCCGGCGAGGGTGGAGAAGAAGGTCGCCAGCAGGATGGGTACGAAGATGTCGGTGGGGTTGGCGGCACCCATCTGTGCACGGTAGACCATGATAGAGACGGGGATGAGTGTCAGCCCGCTGGTGTTCAGCACGAGGAACATGATCATCGGGTTCGTCGCGGTCTCCTTCATGCGTTGCAGCTCGGCGCCCTCATAGCCCTTTGCCTTGAGCTGCTCGTCCTTGATTTCGTTCAGCTGCTCCATGGCTTTCAGTCCCAGCGGTGTGGCGGCATTGTCGAGGCCGAGCATGTTGGCTGCGATATTCATGAAGATGCTGCCCGAGACGGGATGACCCTTGGGAATGTCGGGGAAGAGACGTGTGAACACAGGCGAGAGCAGGCGTGCCAAGGCGTTTACCACTCCTCCGCGCTCGCCAATCTTCATGATGCCGAGCCACAGCGAGAGCACTCCGGTGAGTCCGAGGGAGATCTCGAAGGCGTTCTTTGACGAGTCGAATGTCGACGTCATCATGGCAGGGAAAACCTCGGTGTCGCCGAAGAACACCAGCCTGATGACGCCTACGATGAAGGCAATCAGGATAAATGCAATCCAAATATAATTTAACACCATAGCGCTTGTTGATTTATTACAAGATGCAAATTTACATAAAAAGGATGAGTATAGCAGCAAGCAGGCGTAGTTTTTAAGTTTCTTTAGAGGACTTTGGCCGTTCGGCAAATCATTTCCCGTGAAGGCGAAAATGATAAAAAAACATAAACAAGGTGTAGTTTTCATGGTTTTGCCCTGCCGATGTCGTATCTTTGCAGGACGATGGTAATAGAAATCACTTCCCTGCAAGACCCGCGAGTGGCGCTGTTCAGCGCCCTCACCGAGGCCCAGCTGCGCAACCGCATGGAACCGGAGAAGGGCATCTTCATTGCTGAAAGCCCGAAAGTCATCCGTGTGGCCCTCGACGCCGGTTATGAGGCTGTCGCCCTGCTCTGTGAACAGCGACATATCGTCGGCGACGCTGCCGACATCATCGTCCGGTGCGGCGACATCCCCGTCTATACCGGCAGCCGAGACCTGCTGGCTCAGCTGACAGGCTATACGCTGACGCGTGGCGTGCTCTGTGCCATGCGCCGCCGACGGGAGCCTTCCGTGGCCGACATCTGCCGCGATGCCCGCCGCCTGGTGGTCATCCATGGTGTTGTCGACACAACGAATATCGGTGCGATATTCCGCTCGGCAGCAGCGCTGGGCATTGACGGCGTCCTCCTCACCCGCGACTCCTGCGACCCCCTGAACCGCAGGGCGGTGCGCGTGTCGATGGGATCGGTGTTCCTGGTGCCGTGGACATGGGTCGACAACCCCATCGACACCCTGCATCATGAAGGGTTCACGACGGCCGCCATGGCTCTCACCGACGACTCGCTGCCCCTCGACTCCCCCATCCTCGCCGGTGTGCCGCGTCTGGCACTGCTGATGGGTACTGAGGGTGACGGACTGCCTCGGCAGGCCATCAGCGGGGCTGACTATGTCGTCAGAATACCAATGAAGCATGGCGTGGACTCTCTCAATGTGGCAGCGGCAGCAGCCGTTGCCTTCTGGCAACTACGATAGACCATTACTGATATGACGGTTAACGAGGCTACCCTGGACTTCGTCAGGCAGCACCGCAATGATGATGTGCGCCGCCTGGCCCTTGCCGTTCCGCGCGACGGCGAGGTGGACGTGTCATGGGCTCTGCAGCAGATCGCCGGCTGGCAAGCTGCCCGTACGAAGCTACCCTCGTGGGCAGCGACGGAAGGCTTGCTCTATCCACCCCATCTGAATATGGAGCAGTGCTCCAGTGAGGTCACCGCACGCTATAAGGGTCGACTCATCAGCCGGCTTCTTTCCGCTATCGAAAAGTCTGACGAGGCACGGTTTTCAGAAGACACTCCCTTGCTCGTCGACCTGACGGGTGGCTTTGGTGTGGACTTCGCCTTCATGGCGCCCGGCAGGGCAGGAGAGCGCTGTGTCTATGTGGAGCATGATGCGCAATTATGTGCCATTTCATCGGAGAATTTCCCTCTCCTCGGCCTCAGCCAGGCCCAGGTGGTGAATGGCGATGGCGTGGACTATCTGCATGGGCTGTCGCATGCCGCCCTTATCTATCTCGACCCGGCGAGACGCGACGACCATGGCGGCAAGACCTATGCCATCGGCGACTGTAAGCCCGATGTGCTGGCCCTTGGCAGGGAACTGACAGACAAGGCCGAGGCGGTGGCGCTGAAGCTGTCGCCGATGCTCGACTGGCACAAGGCCGTCAACGACCTTGACGACAGTGTCGGCCGGCATGTGGTCAGGGAAGTACACATTGTCTCGGTCAGGAACGAGTGTAAGGAACTGCTGTTGGTGCTCTCCAACCATTTGCATGGCGAGGCACTGCCGGAAGGCGGTGTGCGGCTGTTCTGTGTGAATGATGAGGAGGAGTATGAGTCGGTACGGCAGCTGCCTGACGGCGACCCTCAGCCGTTCATGTCGCCGGGCGATACTCCCTGTTACCTGTACGAGCCCAACGCCTCGCTGATGAAAGCCGGTATCTTCACAGAACTGGCAGCAGTATACCACGTCAGTCAGGTGGCTCCCCACTCCCATCTTTTTGTTTCGTTTGACGATGAACCACGAATGGATTTTCCTGGCCGCAGGTTTCAGATTTCGACCATTTCATCGATGAATCGCAGGGAAATCAAAACAGCCTTGGCTCATGTGGAGACTGCCAATGTCAGCGTGCGAAACTTCCCGCTTACCGCAGAACAATTACGTAAGCGTCTGAAGCTTCGCGACGGTGGTGCCGACTACCTCTTCGGTACCACCCTGTCGGATGGCAGCCATGTGCTTTTCGTATGCAGAAAAGTCAGCTGAGGAAGCAATAATTCCTAATACCTAATTATTACTTTCTGTTTGTTCTTCTTCCGACTTGTTTGCTTCCGGATAAGAGATGCGCGTGTGATAGAGGGCTTTGAGGCGCTCGATGAGTACCTCTTTTGAGAGCTTGATATCGAGGAAGGTGATGGGACAGTTTGCAAAGAAGTCGGCCTGCACCATGCCGTCGACCATTTTGTTGACGAGTCCGGAGATGGACTCCTCGGTGTAGGTGGAGAGCGATCGCGAGGCTGCCTCTACGCCGTCGGCCATCATCAGGATAGCTTGTTCGCGGGTGAAGGGGTTCGGTCCCGGGTAGGTATAAGGCTTGGGGTCGACGGTCTCGCCGGGATGGTCGTTCTGCTGTTTGATGTAGAAATACTTGGTGAGACCCGTTCCGTGGTGGGTGAGGATGAAGTCCTTGATGAATTGCGGCAGGCGGTAGCGGTCGGCAATCTTCACACCTTCCGTGACATGGCTGATGATGATCCGTGCACTCTCCGCATACGGTATGTCGTCGTGGGGACTGATGCCGGCCTGGTTCTCGGTGTAGTAGACGGGGTCGGCCATCTTTCCGATGTCGTGGTACAGGGCTCCTGTCCTGACGAGCAGGGCGTTGGCACCGATGCGGCGTGCTATTTCAGCTGCCAGGTTGCCCACGGTGATGGAGTGCTGGAAGGTGCCGGGTGCCACTTCCGACAGTTCGCGCAGAGCGCCCTTGTTGGTGTCGGAGATCTCGAAGAGGCTGACGTCGGAGGTGAATCCGAAGAGTTTCTCGAAGACGTACATCAGCGGGTAGGAGAGGAGCAGGAGGATGCCGCTGACGATGAGGTATCGGTACATGTATCCGCCGAGGGTGTCGATCTTATCGGTCTGGATGAGCTGTATCGACAGGTAGGTGAGCATGGCGGCGGCGGTGACGAGCACTGCCGACTTGAGGATCTGCGAACGGCTGGAGAGCTCGCGCAGCGAGTAGATGGCGACGAGTCCTGCGACGATCTGTATGAGTATGAACTCATAGTGGTAGCCTACGGCAAGGCTGCAGAGCAGCACCATGGTGACATGTGCGGAGAATGCCGTACGGGAGTCCATGAAGACGCGTACGAAGATAGGCAGCATGGCAAAGGGCAGGAGGTAGACGCTCAGGATGTTGTTGCGCATCATCAGCGAGACGATGACGGGGAAGGCGGTGACCAGTGCGTAGAGCATGACCATCGAGCGGGTGTTATAGAAATAGTCCTTGCGGAAGAGATACAGGTAGAAGGTGAAGAGAGTGAAGAGGATGACGACGAAGATGAGCTGTCCGAAGAGTGTCGTCGACCGTTGCTCGAGTGAGGTGAGGCGTTCCATCTCTTCGATATACGATTGCAGGATGAGGGCTTTCTCGCTGTCCACCACTTCTCCGCGGTCGATGATTTTCTGTCCCTCCTTGATGGTGTCGTTGCTGAAGGGGCTGATGCTGGCGAGGAGGGAGTCGAGCTCGTGCGTGCTGGCTTCGTTTACCAGTGTGAGGTTGGGGATGATGTATTGTGCGATGTCGAGGCTGTCGATGGCGGCCTTGATGTGTGTCAGGTGTCTGTCGTTGAGCAGCAGTTCGTTGGCCGAGGTGGGTGTGAAGGTGAAGCTGACGCGCCGGCTCATGGTGTCGTCCTCAGCGATGAGGCGTATGTGCTTGTCGGTCTCTTCCATCAGCATGTTGTAGTCGGCTGTGTCGAGAACGCCTGCCGAGTAGATGTTTCCTAACCGCTCTGTCAGGATGGCTGCGTCGTCGCTGTTGAACTGGTGGCTGCTCAGGTATTTGCTGAGCGCTTTCACCTGTTCCGTGCCCACCTCCCGCTGGAAGGAGTAATAGGGCTGGAAGGCCCGTCGCATGGAGTCTTTCTCCTGTTCGATAGCCTTTGAACTCTTGTTGACGGGGAAGGCATGGCGAGCCATGAGGAGTTCCGACTTCCATGGTGCGTTCAGGTCGTATTGTAGCTGTTGATGTGCTCCACGGGGCATGAACCATACAACGAGGATGATGGAGGCAATGATGAGGATGGTCCTGCATCCGAGGTTTTGCCACGACTTGTTGACTGACAGGTTATATCTTGCCATACGTGTTCTTAGATATGGTTTACGTTTGCAAAGGTACAAAAATAAAATGAAGAAAGAAGAATAATCATAAAAAAAAGAATAAAGAGTCGCGGATGTCCTGAAAATATCGGGTGTTACGGGCGACGTGGAAAAAACGAAAAGCGCGGTGCAAAGGATGTTGCAGCCGCGCTTTTCGGAATAGTGAGTATGATGGGATGATATGATCAGATGATGTGCATCGTTCCGATGAGGTAGAGCATGCCATATCCCAGCAGCATGCTGATGATGCCGATGATCAGGCCAATCTTGGCCATGTCTTTCTGCTGTACGAGGTTGGTGGCGAAGGCCAGTGCGTTCGGCGGTGTTGAGATGGGAAGCACCATGGCGCTTGATGCTGCGATGGCAACGCCGATGAGCACGGTGGGTGTGCCGCCGATGGGTGCCAGCGAGTCGCCCATGGCTCCGCAAACGAAGGCGAGGATAGGCATCAGCAGGGCTGCCGTGGCGGAGTTCGAGATGAAGTTCGACAGGCCATAGCAGATGAGTCCAGAGATGATGAGGATGAAGACGGGTGAGAAGTCGCCGAAGGGTATGCTCTCGACGGCGTTGGCAGCCAGTCCGGAGGCGTTCAGGGCATATCCGAGTGCGAAACCGCCGGCTACCATCCAGATGACCGACCAGTTTATTTCCTCCAGGTCGCGCTTGTCGATGACGCCGGTCAGCGAGAAGACGACGAACGGTATCAGAGCCACCGTGTAGGAGTTGATGCCGGTGACGGTGTCGAGCAGCCAGAGAGCCACGGTGACGAAGAAGGTCACGATGACGATATAGGTGCGGATGTCTTTCTTCATCTCACCTTCGATTTTCAGTTCAACGGTCTTCTGGGTGAAGGGGAACATCTTCTTCAGCAGGAACCAGCTGATGAACATCAGCACGATGACGAGCGGGAACATGAACATCATCCATTCACCGAAGCCGAGGTTGAGGTTCAGGCCTTCGGGGTCGTTGAGGTATTTCAGGGCAATCGTGTTCGGGGGTGTGCCGATAGGTGTTCCCATACCGCCGAGGTTGGCGGCGACGGGGATGGACAGTGCCATGGCGATGCGGCCCTTGCCCTCTGGAGGCAGCTGCTTGAAGACGGGCGTCAGGAAGGTGAGCATCATGGCTGCGGTGGCGGTGTTGGATACGAACATCGAGAACAGTCCGGTGATGAGCAGGAAGCCCAGCAGCACGTTCTCACTCTTTGTCCCGAAGGGTTTGAGGAGCACCTTGGCGAGCTGTGCGTCGAGTCCTGTCTTCGTTGCTGCGATGGCGAGGATGAATCCGCCGATGAACAGCATGATGACGGGGTCGGCAAAGGTGGCCATGACGGCTTTGTAGGACAGCAGGGTGCCTACCTTGTCGGGATTGACCATGAACTTGATGCCGCTGTCAGATGTGAAGAGCAGCAGCAGTCCGATGATGGCAACAGAGGTGGCCCATGATGGCACGACTTCGAAGATCCACATCAGCGTGGCGAAAGCGAAGATGGCGATGATGCGTTGCTGTACAATGGTCAGTCCTTCGATGCCGAACATGTCGATGGGTGCATTCCAGAGGAACAGTGTGACGAGCAAGATGATAACGAGTTCAATACCCTTTTTGAATACGGTTGTGGGATGGAACCGCTTGTCGAGGCGCATCTGATGGTAGGCCTCTACGAGGTGGAAACCTTGAAAGCTGTGGAACATTTTTGTTTATTACTTAGTTGTTGTTGTATTTGCGGGTGCAAAGGTACAAAATATTCTTTAAAAACTGAAAACAGAAAACTGAAAAGTTATTGGTGAAGGCCGAAAAGTTGATAGTCGGTCTTCTGCTTCGAGCAAAAAGAAAAGCCGCAATGGCTTGCGGCTTTTCTTTTTATCTGGTTGATTTTGTCGATACCCTCAAGACTCCTGTTAACTTCTAAGCTTGAAGTTAATCAGTCGCTTTGCGGGCATATCCCTTACACTCCCATGATGAGCTTGGTGAGGAGCAGCACGACGGGTATGGTGATGAGGATGATGCCGATGAAGTCGATGATGACACCCGACTTGATCATCTTCGTGATGGGCACATATCCCGAGGCATAGACGATGGCGTTAGGCGGTGTCGAGACAGGCATCATGAAGCCGAGTGACGATGACAGGGCGATACCCACGGCAACGGGGATGGGGCTGAAGCCCAGCGACAGGGCTGTTCCGATGGCTATCGGGCCGATGAGGTTGGTGGCTGCCGTGTGTGAGGTGAGCTCGGAGAGCAGCAGGGCTGCCACGCAGAAGACGGCGACGAAGAGTATCTCCGACGGTTCTCCGCCCATCATGTTCTTGATGGCATCGCCAATCCAAGCCGAGAGACCCGTGGTGTACATCAGTCCACCCATGGCCAGTCCGCCGCCGAAGAGGAGCAGGGTGCCCCATTCGATGCCGGCGACACCCTCTTTCCAGTCGAGGGTCATCTTGCCTTCCTTCGCATTGACGGGGAGGAAGAACAGCAGCAGGCCGCCTACCATGGCAGCGATGGCTTCGGGGAAGTATTTGTTGTAGGTCTTCACTATTTCAGCATCCGACCCGTAGATAATGCTCAGGATGCCGGGCAGTACCCACAGTGTGACGGCAACGACGAAGGCCAGGAGCGTGTTCTTCTGTGCCCGTGTCCACTTGCCGAGTTCCATGACGTGGCGCTGGATGAATTCGCGTGCGCCGTCGATATGCTTGACATCTGCCGGGAACATGCGCCAGAGCACGATGTAGGCGATGACGAAGTAGCACACCATGGCAACGAAGCCCCATACCATCCAGTTGAAGAACGATACCTTCGGTGCTTCTGGTGCCAGTTCGTTCAAGAAGCCGAGCATGATGATGTTAGGGGGTGTGCCGATGGGTGTGAGCACGCCGCCGATAGAGCAGGCATAGGCGGTCATGAGCATCAGGCCCGTGGCATATTTATAGTTCTTCAGGTCGATAACCTTTCCGTTGGCGGCCATCATCTCGCGGATAGCCTCGAGCAGTCCCAGTGCGATGGGGAACATCATGGCTGCCGTGGCGGTGTTGCTGATCCATCCGGAGCAAATCATGCAGGCCAGTCCGATGGCCAGGAAGATGCGCCGTGGCGAGTCGCCGACCCATTTCATTGACATGATACCGTAGGCGATGCGCTTGTCCAAACCGTTGACCATCATTCCCTTGGCAATCAGGAAGCCACCCATGAAGAGGAAGATCATCGGGTTGGCAAAGGCGGCGAACGCCGTTTTCATCGGTACGACACCGAACACGACACAAAGCGTAGGTCCGAGCAGTGAAGTAATCGGGATTGCCACAGGTTCTGTGATCCACCAGATGGCAACGAGTGTCATGATAGCCAGCAGCTTGTGGGATTCAGGAGTAAGGCCCTCGATAGAGGTGAAATAGACAAGTAAGGCACACAATGGTCCGAAGAATGCTCCGAAGATGTGGCGCTTGCGGTCGAATGACGAGTCGTTGCTCGCCTGTTCCGGTGCGGCGATAGCCGCCTCATTGTTCTTGATGTCGTTCATGTCTTTAGGTTTAATATTGTTCATGTTGACATGCAAAATTAAAAAAATAATTCTATACAACCATCAAAAAAACTCAAAAAGTTAGAACGTCAGTAAAAAAAACAGTCAAGCATGGCCTGCAAACAAGGAAAAATGAGTAATTTTGCAGTCAAAATAAATAAATAATGAAAGATATCTGTTGCATCGGACATATCACCCGTGATAAAATCGTTACTCCAAGCCGCACCGTATACATGTCGGGCGGTACCTCGTTCTATTTTGCATATGCCCTGAACAGCCTGCCCCGGAAGGTGTCGTTCCAGCTGGTAACCAAACTGGCAGAGGAAGACCATCAGGCTGTCGACGACATGCGTGCGGCCGGCATCGACGTGAGGGTGTACCCGTCGGCAGCGACCGTGTTCTTTGAAAACAAGTATGGCGACAACCCCGATGAGCGTACGCAGCGGGTGCTGGCCAAGGCCGACCCGTTCACCACCGATGAGCTCGACGAGGTGGCGGCCGACATCTATCATCTGGGGACGCTCCTGGCCGACGACTTCTCTGTTGACACGGTAAAGGCGCTGGCCCGTCGCGGACGTATCAGCATCGATGCACAGGGCTACCTCCGCGAGGTGCGCGGTGAGGATGTCCATCCCATCGACTGGAAAGACAAGCTCGACATCCTTGCCTGCACAGATATCATCAAGGTGAATGAACATGAGATGGAAGTCATCACCGGACTCACCGACCCCTATGCCGCTGCCCGCCAGCTTGCCGACTGGGGTGTGAAAGAGGTGGTGGTGACGCTGGGCAGCCACGGCTCGCTCATCCTGGCCGACGACCGTTTTTATGAGATACCGGCCTATAAGCCTCGCGAGATTGTCGATGCCACGGGCTGCGGCGACACCTATGCCGCCGGCTACCTGTTCTGTCGTGCGCAAGGCATGGACTTTTCCGATGCCGGCCGCTTTGCCGCTGCCATGTGCACTTTGAAACTGGAGCACAACGGTCCGTTCGACGGTTCCTACGATGATGTCATGGCCCTCATCCGCTGACCGCCGCCCGCCATCCGAAACGAATAACAACCTAAACAACAATATGAAAGAAAGAATCTTTACCATCGTGGTGATGTGTCTCGCTGCCACGACGCTCTTCTCACAAAACGTGAACGAGAGCAAGGCACAGTCGTTGCTGAACCTGAGAAACCAAATGGAGCAAGCCTCCGATGTCAAGCAAAAGAAAGAAATCATCAAAGCCTATGCACAGACCGGAGAGTTTCTGGCCATGACCGAGGCTGCCCGTTACCTTGACGACGTGGAACTGGCCAAGACGGCAGCTCAGACTGTCGTCGCCATCGCCATGAACCATCCGGAATACGACGGATATAACACGCGGCAGATGCTTGCCAAGGCAGCACCCTACGTGGGTAAGGGCGATCGTAAAGCCATCATGGAACGGATGGCGAAGACCCCTGTCGAAGGCTTCGTCAGCCATTTCAACGGTAAGGATCTCACCGGATGGAAGGGCCTCGTCGAGAACCCCATCGCCCGCGAGAAGATGACTCCCGTCGAGCTTGCCGCCAAGCAGGTGGAGGCCGACCAGCGCATGCGTGAGGACTGGGTGGTGGAGAACGGTCTGCTGGCCTATGTAGGCCACGGCTACGACAATATATGCACCCAGGAACTCTATGGCGACTTCGAGATGTATGTCGACTGGAAGCTCGACCCAAAGGGTGCCGAACCCGATGCCGGCATCTACCTCCGGGGCACGCCGCAGGTGCAGATCTGGGACATCGCCCGCGTGAATGTCGGTGCACAGGTAGGCTCCGGCGGACTCTATAACAACCAGAAGAACAAAGCCATCCCCCTCTGCGTGGCTGACAACAAGCTCGGCGAGTGGAACTCCTTCTTCATCCGGATGAAGGGCGACCGCGTCACCGTCTACCTGAACGGCATCCTCGTCGTCGACGATGTCGTGCTCGAGAACTACTGGGACCGCTCACGCCCCATCTTCCCCGTCGAACAAATCGAACTGCAGGCCCACGGCAGCAAGGTGTACTATCGCGACATCTATATCAAGCGCCTGGGTGCCTGCTGCAAATAAGTTGATAAGAAACGAAACAGATAACGCAATGAGAAAACTATTGCTGACATGCTTGGCATTGGTCTGGGTGACCATTGCCGGCGCACAGGCCGTCATCAGCATCCCGCTGACACAGTTCCCGCCACTGAAAGTCGTGGCCGGCACCGTCACCGTCAGCCTCGACGACGGCAACAACCTTCTGGGTAGCGACCTCGTCGTTGAAGGCGGCGACGGAACCTACAGCTATCGCTGGACCGATGCCGACGGTAAGGAACTCGGCACAGAGGCCACCTTGCAGGTCAGCAAGGCCGGCAAATACATCCTCGCCGTCATCGACGGCCACCACTGTCAGGTGAGCACCATGTTCACCGTCACCGGCACCAGCGGCATCGCTGCCCTGCAGGCTGCCGGCGTGCACGCCGATGTTGCCGATGGCCGCCTGACGGTGCGCTATGACGCCACACCCGACCAACTGCGAATTGTCAACAGTGCCGGACAGCTGGTGTGGAAATTCTCCACCCTTCCCGCACACACCTTCACCGTCGACCTCGCCATGCTCCCCGCAGGCGTCTACACCCTCTGCGTAGTAGCTGCCGACGAGAAGGCCATAGCCGTTAAATTCAAGAACTAATCAAACACGCCATGAAGAGAAAACTACAACTCCTCACCTTTCTGTTCCTCCTGGCGGCTGCCACGCTGCAGGCTCAGGAGACCGTCGAACACTATGTGAAGGCATCTTTGAATGCCACACTGAAGCTGTCGTGGGGAAGCGAGAACTACGGAACCATACAGTGGCAGACATCGAAAGACCAGGGACAGACATGGACCGACATCAGCGGTGCCAACAACCCGGAATATACCGTCAAGGCACCAGCCAGCGGGAAACTGTACTATCGCGTCGTCGTCAACGGCGACGAGGCCTGCGAGCCCTTCGTCCAGACCCATGTGCTCAACGTGGTGACCTTCAACGTCACCCTCCTGGAATACGACACCAACAGCGCTACCTTCGAAGTCAGCGGACTGAACATCCCGGCAGCTGACATCGTGGAGTACGGCACCTGTTATAGCTACAGCGGGTTGAACCGCACCTATGCCAGCATGCCCAAACAGCCCGCCACGGCACCCATGCCCTCAGGCGACACCTTCCAGCTGTCCTGCAGCGGACTGCTGCCCGCCAAGAGCTATTCCGTGCGCGTCTATTTCAAGACCAAGGACGGCTCTACCGTCTATGGTCCGGGAAAACTCGTCAGCACCCTCGACGGACTGGAGTGGAGCACCGAGGGATGGACCATCACCAAGAACAGCGTCCGCGCCCGTGTGAAACTGTCAGGCTATAGCGGCTCTACACCAAAGATCTACATGGAGTTCGGTACGGCCGGCAACATGCAGACGTATAACGTCACCCCCGTGCCCGGGCAGCAGAATGTCTTCCAGTCGGCGCTCATCAACAACCTCCAGCCCTCCACCGACTATGTCGCCCGCATGAAGACAACCATCGACGGCGAGGAGCAAGTGATAGAGAAGGTCGTGCGCACGCGTACAGATTATAGTACGTTTGCCGTCGACAACACCGTCAAGCCCGTGAAGCACCGCATCACATGGGTACGCAACCTCAAACAGCTCAACCCCGACAACATCCAGGCTGAATATCCGCGCTTGCTGCGCATCAGCGAGGACACCATCCTGCTCGCCTACCACGGCGGCGAAGGCACCAGCAACAACGTCGACCGCTGGCAGCACATCTTCCTGCAGCGGTCCGTAGACAACGGAAAGACATGGTCGGCACCCGAGAAGTTCATGGACAAGAACCGCACCTACACCAGCCACGGATGGTATCGCTTCTGCAACCCCGAGCTGGTAAAGCTGCAGAACGGATGGGTCGTCATGTCGTTCATCGGCAATGCCAACCCCGAGACCAATGCCAACTGCCAGGTGCTCGTCAGCATCTCCAAGGACGGCGGCAACACGTGGGGCGACCCCATCACCGTCATGCGCGGACGATGCTGGGAGCCGATGATTGTCCAGCTTCCCGGCGGCGACCTGGAACTGCTCGTCTCCAGCGAGGCCGCCTGGTGGAATACGGGTGGCTCAGACCAGGAGATACGCTGCGCACGCTCCACCGACAACGGACAGACATGGACCACCGACACCCGCGCCAGCTACTTCCCCGGGGAGCGCGACGGCATGCCCGTGGTGGTGAATATGCAGGGCAACAAAGGACTGCTCTTCAGCATCGAGACCCCGACCTCGAACATCAACCCCTCGCTCGTACACCGTGACCTCGACGGCGAATGGGACACCACCGACTGGGACGGCCGCACCGACGACGACCGATGGATCAACACCAACCTGCAGGGTGGATGCGCACCCTATATCATCCAGCTGCCGACAGGAGAATTCGTCATGTGTGCACACCAGAACCAGAGCGGTGCGGTGTGGCAGACCTGCCGCTCGTCGGTATCCATCGGCGACAGCAGCGGACATAACTTCGGGTCGCGAACGCTGCCCTTCGCCTCGTTGCCCGCCGGACAGGGTGCCTACTACTGCCAGCTGTTCCTCAAAGACCCCACCCACCTGTGGCTCGCCATATCCCACTCCACCTACGACGGCACCGACTGTACGAAGAACACCATCGAGTATATCGAAGGCATCATCACCGAGAAGTAACACACCCCATGCCGCCGCATGACCATGCGGAGGCACGAAAGCATAAATAATCAAAGCGAACAACGATATGAAAAAACTTATCATGGGAGCACTGCTCCTCCTTGCTGCCACAGCAGCGCACGCTGTCGACATCAAGTCGCAGATCAGCATCAAACAGCCGGGAAACGACGCCGTCACCTACGACCTCGACCAGGTGGCACAGAGCCAGCTGCCCATCACCGTCACCACCAGCGAACGGCAGGACGGCGACGACACCGTGTTCACCGTGACACTGCTCGCCAAGAAACGCGTCTATTTCAGCTATCAGGCAAGCCTCAACAGCGGCTTCCCTGCCGACGACTGTGAATACTACCTGCCGGGATTCTGGTACCACCGCAACCTCAGGTCACCCAAAGAGGCACCGTCGTTCCATACCTCCAAGGCATGGAACTTCAGGGAAGACCGCCTCTCCACACCCCTCACCTCCGTATACAACCAGAAAAGCGGACAGTCGCTGAGCGTGCTGCGACAGCTGGAGAACGGCGTCGACGCCCTCACCACCCATCAGGAAGGCGAAGTCATCCTCTCGGGGAAGAGCTCCGTCGGCTACCTCGGCATCGACGGCGAAGGACCCACGGCACACCTCACCTTCGGATACCCCTATATGGAGACACCGCGCCGATACATCCGTAAGCTCACCCTCGCACCCGCCATACAGGCATTCGCCAAACTCGAGCCCGGCGAGGTGAAGACCATCTCCTGGCGCATACACAACCGGCGAAGCAGCAGCTACGGACAGTTCGTCAGCCAGACATGGGAATACTCCTTCGACCAGATGGCACCGAAACCCATCAAGCCCCTCTACACACCCGAACAGGTGAAGCAACAGCTCTCGAAATACTTCCGCACGTCGTTCGTCAAGAAGTACCCCCTGAAGTTCAACTCCGGACATGGTGTGCGCATCGACACCTGCGAACCCGTTGGCGTCATGCAGCTCGGCTTCTGCGGCCGACCGCTCCTCAACGGCTTCAACGCGCTCGAATACGGAGAGCAGAACGGCGAGCAAGACCTCGTCAGCAACGGCAATGCCGTCTTCGACAGCTTCCTCGAGCACGGGTTCACCAAGGCCGGATACTTCATCGACGAAATCTACTACGACCGCGGAGTGCCTGCCGACGAGGAAGTCGTGCACAGCATACGCCAGCAGTCGGAAGGCATCTACGCCACACTCCTCTACCTGAAATACGAAAACGCACACAAGCGCAAGCATAAGGAGTGGGAGCAGCGCATACGCACACTCCTCGACAACTTCCTCGCACTGCAGAAGGAAGACGGACACTATGCCCGGAAATTCCACGACAACGGCACCGACATCGATGCCTCAGGAGGCTCCACACCGTCAGCCACATCAGCACTCGTCATGGGATATAAGTACTTCGGAGACAAGCGCTACCTCGCAGCAGCAAAACGCACCGTCGACTATCTCGAGCAGAACATCATCTCCAAGAGCGACTACTTCTCGTCGACACTCGACGCCAACTGCGAAGACAAAGAGGCCGCCATCGCTGCCGTCACCGCCACCTACTACCTCGCCATGGTCACCAAAGGCAACGAGCGCCAGCACTATATCGACCTCTGCCGGCAGGCAGCCTACTTCGCACTCTCCTGGTACTACCTCTGGGATGTGCCCTTCGCACAGGGACAGATGCTCGGCGACCTCGGCTTCCGCAGCCGCGGATGGAGCAATGTCTCCGTAGAAAACAACCACGTCGACGTCTTCGTCTTCGAACTCGCACACATCGTCAAATGGCTCGGCGAGACACTCCAGGAGCCGCGCTTCATGCAGATGAACGACCTCATCTACTCCTCGCTCAACCAACTGCTGCCCATGCCCGAGCGGCTCTGCGGCATCGGACACGAAGGATGGAACCCGGAAGTGGTACAGCACACCGCATGGGACTACGGACGTAACGGCAAAGGATTCTACAACGACATCTTCGCACCCGGATGGACGGCAGCATCGCTGTGGGAACTCTATAGTCCCACACGCACCGTCAACTTCCTGAAGTAGCACGCCATATCGCATTCAGCTGCGGGCAGCACCCTGTTGGGGGTGCTGCCCGCAGCCGTTTTCTCCCTTTTCCATCCGCAGCCGTTTATACTCGTTGAACGGATGATGTTGCTGCCGACGGCATCATGAAAGATTTTTATTGCTGTCCGGTAAAAACGGCCTGAAGGGCCAGAAAGATCTCAGCCCAGGGT